>NZ_JARKPW010000104.1:0-21255 GCF_029975095.1 Aminiphilus sp. | reverse complement strand
GGAAAACGAACAACGAACAAAAGACAAGCGCGCCGGGACAGCCGTCCCGGCGCTGTTTTTTCATCTTCGATGGAGCGGTGTCTCCGTCACCTCGTTGTTTCCGCTTTTTTCGTCTCCATGAATACGTCGTCTCTGTTCGTGATGGGCGACATATTCATCGTCCCGTTCAGGGGTGATCAGAGCACTGTCCGGCCACGCAACGAGGAGTTGCATGATTGCATCGGTTGAAACACAATGCTATGATGGCGCTCTTCCGACGGTCGGAGTTGTTCCGCGAAAAAAATCATGAACATTCGCGAAGATGCCCGCTCCGAAAGTTAAGGAAGGAAAGACGTACCAAGGCCATCTTCGGGAGGGATTGCGCATGAAACTGTCGCAGTTGTTGATTCCCCTGTCCGACAAGCAGCCCGGAAAGATCAGGGACGCGGGGCTGATCCGGCTTGTGCAGGGTGGTTTCGCCGTGTACAACGCCAAGAGTGACGAAATTCTTCTTCTGCCCTTCGGCACGCTTGCGCTGCGCCGCAGCCTGGGAAAACTTCTCGCGCTCTTTGCAAAGACGGGAGTGCAGCCCACAGCGTGTTTCGGGGCCGGCCCCTTCTCCATCGCGGACCGTTTCGTCAGGGTTTTCGGCGAAGTCGCCCGGGCCTTTCTTGAAGAGCGGGAGGGAAATCTGGTCTTCACGGGATACGGCGAGACCTTCGCCGAGGCCCAGACCTTTGTCCGTGCGCTGGGAGAGGCGGTGCGGGAGGAGCCGGTCTTCGCCGACCTCGGGTGCCGCGTTCTGGAGGAGCGGAGGGACGATGCCTGGAGGCTCTCCATCGCGGTTCCGGCGCAAAAGGAGGCGCGGGAGTCCGCGCCGGGGATTTGCTGCTCCGCCTGCGGCTGGGGCGGCCTGCCCGAGTCCATCGCTCCGGAGGAGGAGGCCTTTTCGGCAAAGAGTGCGCCCGGACACGGGGAGTTGCCCCTGAAAGAGGCGCACACCCCCGGAGCGAACACTATTGCGGAACTGTGCCGTCAACTCGACGTGCCTCCCTCGCGGACGCTCAAGACCATGTGTTATTCCACGGGAATGGGGGAGAACCTTCGGGTCGCCGCGGCTCTCGTTCGGGGGGACATGGCGATCAGCCTGGAAAAGCTCCGGCGAGCCCTCAATGCGTCGGAGATCCGTCGCAGTACCCCGGAGGATCTTGCCCGATGCATCACCGGCGTGGCGGGGTACCTCGGTCCCATCGGACTGGGTGAGGCGGTCACACTTGTGGCGGATTCCCGCGTGGTGGGGGCCTGTGATCTCGTGGTGGGAGCGAACAAGCCGGACTTCCATCTCACCGGTGCCTGTTGGGGACGGGATTTTTCGGCTCCCTTTGTGGCGGACCTGGTGCGCTTCGAGAAGGATTCCCCCTGTCCTCTGTGCGGAGAGCCGCTCTCCGAGGCGAACTGGCGCGTTCTGGGGCATTTCGACGTCCCTGTCTCCCCCTCGGAAACGGCGCTGACCTGTCGGGACCAGGCGGGAACGCATAGCTTTCCTTTTGCGTGGACGGGGTGCGTCTTCGGCATCTCTCTTCTGTCGGCCCTTGCCGAGCAGGGGGGAGAAAAGTGGCCCGAGGGATACGCGCCCTTCGATGCATGGATCGTGCCCGTGCTCCCCGAGGACCATGAGACCGCCGAGCGCCTTCTGCAGGAGCTGTCCCAGCAGGGGCTGGCTCCGTTGCTCGACGACAGGGAGTGCGACGCGGAAAAAAAGATGGCCGACGCCCGCCTGGCGGGCGTGCCTGCCTTGTATCTGGTGGACACCACCACGTCGGGAAAGCACCTGTTGACCGACGCCTGAGTGGAGGAACGTGTTCCCTCCGGGGTTCGGTGCCGCGAATGCGGCTCGAAACGCCCCGAGGGACTGTGAATTGTGAGGTTGATACGCTATGGATCGCTCGATACGCATGGGAGAAGAGCCCATTCCGCGGCTTCTCCTGCATTTTTCGCTGCCGGCGGTGGCGGGCCTGCTCGCCAACGCTCTGTACAATCTTGTGGACCGCATCTTCGTGGGGCAGACCGTCGGGGCCCTGGGCATCGCGGGCATCGCCGTGGCCTTTCCCTACGTCATCGCAGGCATCGCCTTCTCATTGCTCATCGGTGTGGGCAGTTCCGCCCTGATCTCCATCAGCCTGGGCGAGGGCAAGCCGGAAAGAGCCTCCCGGGTCCTGGGCAACGGCATGTTCCTCGTTCTCATCCTTGGACTGCCTCTGGTCGTGGCGGGAAGGTTCCTCGCGGAGCCCGTGCTCACGCTCTCGGGGGCCACGGAGAACATCATCGGTCCGGGACTGGAATACCTGCGCATCGTCAGTCTCGGCGTGCCGGCGACGCTCGCCACGATCGTCCTGTCCCACTGCATTCGTGCTCAGGGATATCCCGCCTACGCCATGATGGTCGCCTTTCTCGGCGCCGGGGCCAACATCGCCCTGGACGCGCTCTTCATCTTCGGCTTCTCCATGGGCATCCAGGGGGCGGCCTGGGCGACGGTGATCTCCCAGTATCTCGCGGCGGTCGCCTCGGTGTGGTTTTTTCTGAGCGGGAGGGGAAGCGTGCGGGTCCACCTGGCGCACCTCGTCCCGGAGCAGGCCACCCTGGTGCGGATTTTTCAGATCGGGATAGCACCCTTTCTCATGGAGCTGAGCTTCACGCTCCTCGTGGGGTGGATCAATCGGCTTCTCCGGGATTACGGGGGCGATCTGTACATCTCCGCCATGGGAATTTTCTTCAGTCTGGATTCGCTGCTTTTCCTTCCCGCCATCGGTATCGGCCAGGGGTTGCAACCCTTGGTGGGATACAATTACGGAGCGGGCAACTATCGCCGGGTGATCGAGACGGTACGCCTCGCCATCGTCGGAACCACGGCTTTTTTCTGTGCGAGCTTCGTGGTCATCATGCTCTTCACCGCTCCGCTGGTGAAGCTCTTCAACACGAGCGACCCGGAGCTGCTGGCCATCGCCACACGGGGGCTGCGCCTCTGTTACCTCGGCATGCCCCTTGCGGGGATCGGCGTGATGAGTTCCTTCACCTTCCAGGGACTTGGCAAGGCGCGACAGAGCCTGTTCCTGGGCATCGCCCGTCAGGTCATCTGCTTCGTGCCGCCGCTTCTCATTCTGCCCGGACTGTTCGGGACGGACGGTATCTGGCTCTCCGTTCCGGCGGCCGACGTGGGAAGTGCCATCATCGGCGGACTCTTTCTTTACGTGCAGTTCCGCAGTATGAGACGGGAGAAGATGTCCCCGGTCACTGTCCCCATGTTCCGGCCAGAGTGCACAGAAGAAGGGAAATGCCCGCCAGGACCATGACGAGGAAGAGCAGATTGTGATGGGGGAGCGGAAGGGTCCGCACCGCCCGGCGCAGGATGCCGTGTTTGCAGAAGATGTCGCCGAGGACGAAACAGCCCAGTGCGGCGCCGAAAAGGGTCATGTCGTTCAAGAGTGTGCCCTCCAGAATCATATGGTGTGGGGGGGAAATACCGCCGGGCAGGCGCAGAGCGTTCTCTGTTCCGCTCTTCGTCCCGTCCGCCTTGCGGCGTCAGCATAGATCACCGGAATGACGGGGGTGTGACGGTTTCGTTCCGGTGTTCCGACGGGATATTCCACCCTTCCGGGAAGGCGTCCGGCCTGTTTCGGCCGGAGGTGCCTTTTCGGAAGGGGTTATTGTAGCACAGCCGTGCCGAGAGCGTATGCGCCGAAAAGGAGAATCACTGCTCCGGAGAGGTGGTTGATGATCAGGGTCGTTGCGGGAGAGATCGCTCGGCGCAGCAGGGCGACGGAACCGCTCAGGAAAAGCCACCAGGCGAGCGACCCCGAGAAAAACCCCGAGATCATGACCAGCGGGACGTTGCCGCTGGTCCAGCTCGTCTCTCCGGCGAGGCTCGAGAACAGTGCCGTGAAGGAGAGGATGGTCATGGGGTTGGCCAGAGTGAGGAGACACGTGGTACCCCAGATGCGAAAAACTCCTTCGGGGGCTGCTTGGGAAGCGGATTCCTCGGAGGCGACTTTCCGGGCGCGGAGAATGCCCAGCCCGAGGTAGAGGAGAAAAGCGCCTCCTCCGAAGGCGAGAAGACGCCGATACTCCAGAAAGAACTGCGACGCCGCGGCCAGGCCGTAGGCGGCCACGGCTCCGTAACAGGCGTCCGCCGTGGCTGCGCCGAGCCCGGAGACGAAGCCCGCCGACATGCCGCTTCGGAGCGTTCGCTGGATGCAGAGAAGTCCGATGGGGCCCACCGGAGCGGCGATGGAGAGCCCGAGAAGAAAGGTCTTGAGGAAGAGAGCGGCGCTCATGGCTGCTCCTCCGGAGGAAGCGGCAGAGCGAGGGTCTCCTTGACGCTGGAGAGGACGATGGTGGTCCTGGTGCGGAGGACGCCCCGCAGCGATTTGATGTCCTCGCTGATGAGCCGGTCCAGATGCTCCGTGTCCCTGCAGCGGACTTTCAGCAGAAAATCGAAATCCCCCGCGACGTGATGGCATTCCTGGATCTCCGGTGTGTTCGCCGTCAGATCGAGGAAGAGTGTCCGGTACCTGGGGTGGCGGAGCGTCACTTCGATGAAGGCGGAGAGGGAGAGTCCAAGGGCCTGCGGGGCTACGAGCGCGCTGTAGCCCCGGATGATTCGGGCTTCCTCCAGCTTGCGGACCCGTTCGGCGACGCTGGGGGAAGAGAGCCCCAGAGCGCCCGCGAGGTCGGTCCATTTCTTCCGTCCGTCCTCCAGGAGGGCGGCAATGATCTTGAGATCCGTTCCATCCAGGGAGATCACCTTCTTTGGTGAGGATAATTGCTATATTATCCTTTTTTCAAAAGGAAATCAAGCAGCGTCTCCTTTTTTTTGAAAAGGAGGTCCTTTTCGGAGTACAATGGAGTCGCCGGATGGTCATGCCCACTGCGGAGGAATCGCCGGAGGAAACGCGAAAAGCCGGCATTGCGCCGGCTTTTCCGAGAGAACATTTCTGGAAGAATCTCCTTTGGGGGGCGCAGGGGGAGCAGGTCTCAGTTCTCGCTTTTTCCTCCGTTCGCCTCTTTCATGCGCTGCAGCACGAGGGGGTAACCGTCGGCGCCGAAGTCGAGGCACTTCTTCACCCGGCTGATCGTGACGGTGCTTGCCCCGGTTTTCTGGGCGATGACGGGATAGGTGTTGCCTTCATTGAGGAGACGGGCCACTTCCAGGCGCTGGGAGAATGCCTGGATCTCCGAGATGGTGGCCACATCGGTAAGGAACTGATAGACCTCTTCCACGTTCTTCAGGGTCAGAATTGCCGTGCAGAGGTTATCGGTGAGCGCGTCTTTCCATTTTGCTGACATAGTTGTCTACCTCCGATTCAACGTAAACGTCAATAGTGCATGCCACAAAAACTCTCTCATGGTACCACATTATGACCGACGGTCAACGGGAAAAAAGTCCCGTTTTGAGAGGTTGCACAACGTTTTCCGCATCGGGTTTCCATGACCTTCGCTGCATCAGTGGGGGAGTTCGAAGGGACGGAATGGGCCATGACAGTTTCCATGACACTTTCGGAGAAACTCGCCGTTCTCGCCGGTGCGGCGAAATACGATGTCTCCTGTTCCTCCAGCGGAAGTTCCAGGAAGAACACGGGGGGGACGGGAAACGCCGGTCCAGCGGGAATCTGCCATAGTTGGACCGAGGATGGTCGCTGCGTTTCGCTCCTCAAGGTGCTCCTCTCCAACGAGTGCGTCTATGACTGTGCCTACTGCGTGAACAGAAGCAGCAACGACGTTCCCCGGAGCCATTTCACTCCCGAGGAAATGGCGGAGCTGACCATGCAGTTCTACAAGAGAAACTACATCGAGGGGCTCTTTCTGAGTTCCGCGGTGCACCGCACTCCGGATTACACCATGGAAATGATGCTCCGCACGATCACGCTTCTCCGGAGGGAACACCGCTTCTCCGGCTACATTCACGCCAAGGTCATTCCCGGTGCCTCTCTCGAACTGGCGAGCCGCTTGGGTGCTCTGGCGGACCGGGTCAGCGTGAACATCGAGCTTCCCTCGGAGGAAAGCCTCCGTTTTCTGGCGCCGCAGAAATCGAAACACTCCGTGCTGGCTCCCATGTCGCATCTCTCTGAATCCATTCGGGAGGCCGCCGCGTCGGGAAAAGGCTCCTCCCGCTCGCTCCTCTTTGCCCCGGCGGGGCAGAGCACCCAACTCATCGTCGGCGCCACCGGCGAGAGCGATTTCCGGATTCTCCGCCTTTCCGAGGGACTTTATCGCCGCTATTCCCTGAAGAGAGTCTATTACTCCGCCTACGTTCCCGTTTCGGACGACCGGCGCCTGCCGGCCCTGGCGGCACCGCCCCTGCTGCGGGAACACCGTCTCTACCAGGCGGACTGGTTGCTGCGCTTCTACGGTTTTCATCCGGAGGAACTGCTCGACGAGGCGAACCCCCAGCTCGACGCCGCGGTGGACCCGAAGGTCGCCTGGGCGCTTCGCAACCTGCACTTGTTTCCTCTGGAGGTGAACACCGCGCCCTACGAGATGCTGCTGCGCGTTCCCGGAATCGGCGTCACCTCGGCGAAGCGCATCCTCACGGCACGCAAGGTGCGCCGCCTTGAGGAGGAACACCTGCGGCGGCTCGGCGTGGTGTTGAAACGGGGCCGATTTTTCCTCCTCTGCAACGGGCGCGCTCTCGCCCAGCCCGTGGGGGATCCGGTTCGGCTGCGGAACCTCCTCTGCGACAGGACGAAGGAGCGCGCCGCGCTCCGGAACGAGATGCGGCGGAGGCAGCTTCTACTTTTCTCTCCTGCGGAGATGCCCGTCTAGGGCGCGATACCTTCGGGAGGAGAAGCGACGTGCGCGTGTATGTGTACGACGGAAGTTTCGAGGGGTTGCTCACGGTGTTTCACGGACTGTTCCGGGACAAGGCAGAGCCTCTGGCCATTCATCGCCGGGGCGTGGCGGCACAGGGGTTTCTTGCCGAGACCGTGGAGGTGGAGGCGGACCCTGCGAAAGCGGACGCTCTCTACGAAGCCATGGAACGGCGCATGACTCCCCGGGCGGTGCGGCTGCTCTATCTGGCGCATCTCTCGGAGGAGCGCGACGGAGAGATGCGCCTCTTCGCGTTCGTCCGCCGGGGCGGGCAGCTCGGGGAGCGTCTTCTGGACGATCTGGGCGACCCCGGGGTTGCTGCGGTGATGCGCATGGCGAACCGGGTGGAGCGGGAACGGGAGCGTTTTCTGGGGCTTGTTCGCTTCCGCGAGGCGGGAACGTTTTTCTACGCGCCCATAGAATCCACGTGTCGCCTGCTGCCTCTTCTGGGGGATCACTTCGCCCGCCGCTTTCCCTCCATGAAATGGATGATTCACGATGTGGGGAGAAAAGAGGCTCTCGTCTACGACGAGGAGGAGTGGTACCTCACCCCCTGCGACCTTCCCGGCGTGACGGACTTCGGCCCCCGCGAGGCGCACTACCAGCACCTCTGGAGAACGTATTTCGATGTTGCTGCGGTGGAGAACCGAAAGAGCCCGGAGCGCCAGCGAAATCGGATGCCGAAGAAGACCTGGAAATGGCTCGTGGAGATTCCCCGGGGAAAGCGCGAGCCCGGCGTGTGACCTCGCATGAACGGTGCTGCTCTCCGGAGGGCGTTGCAGCGGCGGAGGTCCGCAGCGCAAAACCGTGCGTGCCCGCGCCACCGGTCCGGGTTCGGACGGGAGCGCGGGCACACACGGAGGGAAAATCCCGCGAAAAGCGGTTTTTCGAGGAACTTTTTACGGCATGTCCCTGGCCGGGAAGGGCGCCCCGCAAAAGCAGGCACGCTGCTCGGAGTTTTCGGGGAGGCACGCCCGGCTGTTTCTTAGGGGAGTTCTCTCATGGTTTGCGCGATGGCCTTCCAGTCGAAACGGTCGATCAGGGGCATTGCCTCATCGCGGCTCATGCCGGTATAGTCGAAGTTGAGGATCTCGTCGGCGTTTTCCCCGGCGAGGGAGACGAGGAGGTTGCCCGAGTTCTCTTTCTTCTGCCAGGTCTGGAAGATGCGGAAGCCCCGCATCTCGCCGGACGTGACGGACACCTCGTCGGTTTCGAGCTGCACGTCCTGGTAGGCTCCCGCCACGGCCCCGGTTCCGTATCCCTTGAGTACGGTGACGGTGAAGCTTTTTCCCTCGGCCTGGTAGGTGCGGGAGGCGGTGGTAGCCTTCTGGCCGTTCGCGGACATGCTCATGCCCTGGGGGGTGTCGCCCTCCCAGCCGGGAAGGTCCGGAAAAAGGGGATAGAGTTTTTCGTAGGGTTCCGAGGCCGGAGCGACGGCGGCGAACGCGAGGATGGAGAGCAGGATGGACAGAACGGAAAGAAGCGGACGAGGCGGGCGGATGCTCTTCAAGAAGCTCACTCCTTCATCTGATGAATGGGCAGGGCTTCCGCAGATTCTAGCAAAAAAGGATTTCTCCGGGTAGATCGGCCCAGGGAGAAAAGGAACCGAGCCGGATCTCCGGGGAGGGAAAACGTGTGAGAAGAAAGACCTGGACGGTTCTCGGACTGCTCTGTATCGTCCTCGGCTATGTGTTCTCCGTCTCGCTCATCGTGTCGAACCAGCGCGTGAAGGAGCGGGAGTACACCTTCGAGAAGGTCCGCACCCTCTCCGTCCAGACGGGGGCGGCACTCCGCTGTTACGAGATGCTGGCGGAGCACGTCTGCGAGAGCGACCTGATCCGGAACGATCCTTTTCTGGAGCTTCTGGAGCGCGTCGGCAAAAGAGGACCGAACCGCCGGGAACTGTGTCTCGCCCTGGAGCGGACACTGCACACGCTCTTTCGGGAGCTGCAGAAGGAAGGCTTCGACGATCTTCGCTTCTTCGATGCCCTGGGGGAGCCCCTGCTCGCTCTGGGGAGCGGCGTGCCGATGGAGGAGACGACACTCCGGGAGCGGGAGCTTCTGCAGAAGCTCCACGCGAGCCGGAAGTCCGTGAGCGATTTCCAGCGGACCGGGACGGGCGTGCATTATGTCTTCGCCTTTCCCCTCTTCCGGGGGGCGGATTTCCTCGGAAGCGTCCATTTCGGCCTCTCCCTTCCGGCCATCTCCAGAACCATGCAGACCATGTTCGGCACGAAGAGCTTCTTCGTGCTCTGGAGGGATATCCTGGAAGGAGTGCACCAGAGCGAGGGTGGGCGCTTCCGTGCGGTCGCCTTCTTTCCGGATCTTCTCATCAGCGAGAGCTTCGGAAAGGAATACGCGGACCTCGTCGCCGAGGTGGGATTTCAGGGGGACCGACAGGGACGAGTCCGGGAGCTGGTGAGCGCCGTCGCCCGGCGGGAGGCGGATACGCTCTACTGGACCGCGGCGGATCAGGGCTTCAGTCTGACGCTCTACCCCCTGGAGGACAAGGCGAACAACTCCTTGGGGTATCTCATGAGCTACGAGGGGGAGTACCAGTTCAGCGTCATGAGGCAGTATTATCGTCTCCTGCTGGTGTTCATCTCCCTGTTCTTTCTTCTGCTCTTCTTCGCGGCGGTGCTCCTGGCCGCGTCGTCGGGGCGACTTGAGAAAATGGCGACCCGGGACCGGCTCACCGGGGCCTACAACCGGCATTTCTTCGCGGAGGTCGCGGCGAACGAGCTGAAGAAGGCCGCCCGGAACAAGACACCCCTTTCCCTGATCATGTTCGACGTGGATCACTTCAAGACCATCAACGACACCTACGGGCACCATCTTGGGGACATGATCCTCAAGAAGATCGTCTCCACGGTCCGGGAGCACATCCGCAGCTACGATGCCTTCGCCCGCTGGGGAGGCGACGAGTTCGTGCTGCTCCTTCCCGACACGCCCGCGGCAAAAGCGAGGGAGCTTGCGGAGCGTCTCCGGAACGCCGTGGCGGAGCAGAATTATTTCTCTGCCGAGGGGGTCTCCGTGAGCATCGGTGTCTCCCAGATCGAGAACTACGGAGACTCCATCGAGACTGTCGTCGCGAAGGCGGACCGGAACATGTATATGGCGAAGCAGAGGGGGCGCAACCGCGTCGAATGACGTCGCCTTGACGCTCTCTCCGTGTTCGCTTCGCTTTTCCTCCGGAGGGCCGATCCTCTTTGTCCGATCTCTGCGGGCGGAGGGGATCGGCCCTGTGCGGGCCGAAGTTCGCGGGCGACTCCGAGAGGCGCTCTGGCGGAATCTCCGTCCCTCAAGTACAATGATGGGCACCGAAAAGTAGAGGTGACGAGGATTGGAGACCGGCCGTATTCGCAATTTCTGCATCATCGCCCACGTGGACCACGGAAAGTCCACTCTGGCGGACCGTCTGCTCGAACTGACGGCGACCGTGGACATGCGTTTTCTCAAAGCGCAGCACCTGGATACCCTCGAACTCGAACGCGAGCGGGGGATCACCATCAAACTGGTTCCCGTGCGGATGCGCTACCGTGACCGTGAGGGAGATGAGTACATCCTCAACCTGATCGACACTCCCGGACACGTGGATTTTTCCTACGAGGTCTCCCGTTCTCTCGCGGCCTGCGAGGGTGCGCTCCTCGTGGTGGATGCCGCCCAGGGCGTTGAGGCCCAGACCGTGGCCAACGCCTACCTCGCGGTGGAGCAGGATCTGGAGCTGCTTCCCGTGGTGAACAAGATCGATCTCGCCTCGGCCCAGCCCGAACGGGCTCTGAAGGAGCTGGAGGACGTCATCGGCATCGACACGGAAGGGGCGTTGCTCGTCAGCGCCAAGAGCGGTGTCGGCATCGCCGAGGTGCTCGACGCGGTGGTCCGCAGAGTGCCCGCTCCCGAGGGAGACCCGGAGGCACCCCTGCAGGCGCTCATCTTCGACTCCGTGTACGACAACTACCGGGGTGTCATCTGCTACGTCCGGGTGGTGAACGGCAGCATCCGCTCGGGGCAGCAGATCACTTTCATGGCCAACGGCATCTCCGACCAGGTGGAGGAAGTGGGATTCTTCACTCCCTCCATGCGCGCCTCGGAGGAGCTCGGCCCCGGCGAGGTAGGCTACGTGATCGCCAACGTGAAGACCCTTCACGAGGCCCGCGTGGGAGACACCATCACCGACGCGAGGCGCCCCGCGGCGAAACCCCTTCCGGGGTACAAGCGGGTCAAACCCGTGGTCTTCTGCGGCTTCTATCCCGTGGAGCGCGAGGAGTATCCCCAGCTCCGGGACGCCTTGGAGAAGCTTCAGCTCAACGATTCCGCCATCGACTTCACCCCCGAGACCTCCGCTGCGCTCGGCTTCGGGTTCCGCTGCGGCTTTCTCGGACTCCTGCACATGGACATCGCCAAGGAGCGCCTCCAGCGGGAATTCAACGTGGATCTCGTCGCCACCACGCCCAACGTGGGCTACCATGTGGTCCTCACTTCCGGGGAGATCCTGGAGGCCCATCGTCCGTCGGATTTTCCGGACCTGGGCAAGATCGAGGAGATCCGGGAACCCTACATCAAGCTCTCCATGTTCCTTCCCACGGACTATGTGGGCAAGGTGATGCAGCTCTGCCAGGACAAGCGGGGCGTGTACGGAAGCATGGAGTACATCACCCCCGAGCGGGTGCGCCTCGTCTACGAACTTCCCCTCGCGGAATTCATCCTCGACTTTCACGACAAGCTCAAGTCCGTCTCCCGGGGATACGCTTCCCTCGACTACGAGCACGTGGGATTTCGGCAGGGAAATCTCGTGAAGGTGGACGTGCTCCTCAACGACGAACCCGTGGACGCCTTTTCTTTCATCTGCCACCAGGACGCGGCCTACCACAGAGGGCAGGCGGTGGTGCGCAAGCTGAAGGAGCTCATCCCGCGGCAGCTCTTCGAAGTGCCGATCCAGGCGGCCGTCGGAAAGAAGGTCATCGTCCGGCAGAACATCAAGCCCCTGCGCAAGGATGTGCTCTCCAAGTGCTACGGCGGCGACATCACCCGAAAGAGAAAGCTCCTGGAAAAACAGAAGGAAGGCAAAAAGAAGATGAAGCAGATCGGGCGGGTCTCCATTCCCCAGGAGGCGTTTCTCGCCTTTCTCAAGGTCAGTGAGGATGCGGAGGAGTAGATCCGTTTCCTGCGATGTCGGAGGAAGGGGCGGATGGAACGCCTCTTCCCTCCGAAACGAAGCTCTTCTGCGAAACGCCGCCGCCTTCGCCTCCGATGCTCCGCTCTCCGTCTATGTGCATATTCCCTTCTGTGTCCGCAAATGTCCCTACTGTGCCTTCACAAGCCTCGTGCCCGCCTCCGGGGGAATCATCGATGCCTATCTGGAGGCGCTCGAAGGCGAACTTGCCCGTTGGACGGAAACGGCCGGAAGGATGTTCTGCGCCGAGACTCTCTACATCGGGGGCGGAACTCCGTCCCTTCTTGCCCCGCGTCAATGGGAGCGCCTGATCGGCATCCTGGAGGAGGGGCTCCGTTTTCTTCCTGGGGCGGAGGTCTCCGTGGAGGCGAATCCGGAGAGCCTCACTGCAACGTCGCTCCGGCTCTGGAGGAACTGGAGGATCTCCCGGGTGAGCCTGGGCGTGCAGAGTTTCGACGAGGAGGAGCTGGCGTGGCTTCGGCGCCCCCATTCGGCGGCCCGGGCGAGAGACGCCCTGTCGGCCTGTCTCGCCGCGGGGTTTCGTACCAGCGTGGACCTCATGTTCGGCCTTCCCTTCC
Source organism: Aminiphilus sp. (assembly GCF_029975095.1). Taxonomy (NCBI): domain Bacteria; kingdom Thermotogati; phylum Synergistota; class Synergistia; order Synergistales; family Aminiphilaceae; genus Aminiphilus; species Aminiphilus sp. Next base: position 8,661 of record NZ_JARKPW010000104.1, on the reverse strand, counting down.
AGACGCTCCACCGATGGCACCGAACCCTGCAGGAGCTTCACCGCTCGGGGGTGCGCCATCTCTCCCTGTACCAACTTTCCCTGGAGAAGGGCTCTGTCTGGGGAGCGTCCCCTCCTTCGGAACCCCTTCCCGACGGCTATGCCTTCTACCGGTTCGCCCAGTGGTATCTGCGGCGTAAGGGGTACGGGCAGTACGAGATCGCCAGTTTCGCCGCTCCCGGAGAATGGTGTCGACACAATCTGGCCTACTGGCGGGGAGGAAACGTGCTCGGCCTGGGTGCCGCCGCCTGGGGTTTTCTGGAGGGGATCCGCTACGGCAACGGAAATAACCTGGCGCGCTACGTGGCGGAGGTCCGAAAGAAGGGCGCCGTGTCTGTGGAAGAGCGCCTGGAGGGGAGAAAAAGAGCGGGAGAGGCGGCGGTGCTGGCGCTGCGGACTGCGGGAGGCGTGCGGTTCCGGAGTTTCGCCCGCCGCCACGGCCCGGAGGAGGCGGCGCGGCTTGTCCGGTGCCTCGAACCCTTTGGAGAACGTTTTCTCCGGAGGGAACCCGGACGAATCGCCTTTTCTCCCGGAGGAATGCGGGTCGCCAATGCGTTGTGGACGGAGGTGCTCGCCGATGACGAGGACGACGCTTCTCTGGAAGAGGGTTCCTTGTCCGGCCGGTCCTGCCGCCGTTGATGTGAGACTTCGAGAAGGGACATGAGAACCGTGCATCGTTTCGGAACGTCAGGAGAAAAATGCGCCGGAGAAAAGACGAGGGAGCTTCGGGGAGTGCTGACGGCTCTCCTCGTTGTGCTGCTGCTGTTGCAGGGAGCATTGGCGGAGGCGGAATCGGGAGGTGTCCGGCGGGATGCCTTCGTGCAGGGCATTCTGGAAGCGCGGGGTCTCCTCGCTCCCGGGGAGGCGAAGAGCCCCGCCCAGGCGGTGGCCTTTGCCCGGAACATCGATGCGGTTCCCTACTCGGACCAGCCGCCGGGAGGAGCGGTGACCCGGAAAGAGGCGCTCCGCATGCTCGTGCACAGTCTGGGGCTCCGCTTCGAGGCAGGGCTTCTGGCGGAGGCGCCGCTTCCCTACGAGGACCTGAAGGGACTCTCCCCGTCCGACCGCGGTGCCGTGGCGGCGGCTCGTCTGATGGTCCCTCCGCTGCTTGAGGGAAACGCGAAGCGGCTTTCCCCGGATCAGAAGATCTCTCCTGCCGAGGCCAAACATTTCCTGGAAGTTCTCGCCCTGGCGGGACAGGGTTTTGTGCTGCGGGCCGAGCTTGCCCCGGCGAAGGGAATGCGGCTGCTTCTGCACCGCGAGGGTGCTCCGGCGCGCTCGCCGCGCTGGAGGGCGATCATCGACGGGTTCGACGGCAAGAACGAGGCGGAGCAGCTACGGAAAACCCTTGCGGGAGCAGGGCCGGAGATGAAGGTGGAGAACCACGACTACGAGTGGCGCCTCCGGTCGGACATGCTGGACTCCTTTCTCGACGCGGAACGCCTCCGGAAGGCCGGGGCGAAGGCGGGAAAGGAGGCGCGGATCCTTCCCTGTCTTCCGAGCTACGAAAACTTGTCCTCGCCCCGCTTCTGGGTTGCTTTGATCATCGATCCCGGTCTGTTCGGAATACGCCCCCTTCTTCCTCCGGAGGGGCTTTCCACCCTCGCTCCGCTCGCCGCCATGACGGGCGGGAACGCAGTGGCCGCCATTAACGGAGGTTTCTTCACCACCACGGGATATGGCCGGGGTTCTCCCATCGGCACGCTGCTGGTGGATGGCACGTTGGTGAGCGAACCCATGCGGGGGCGGACTTGTCTCGGGTGGAATCGGGACAATCTGGCCACCTTCGGTCCCACGAACTTCTCCGGGCGCGTGTTCGCCGACGCTTTCGGAGAGCGGAAGCTCGCCACGCTGAACCGCTTCACCAAGGGGGACGCGCTGGTGCTGTTCACACCGCACTTCGGACGGCGGACGCCCTCGTCGGGAAGCGTTCCCGCGGCGGAGGCGGTGCTTCGGGACGGGCGATGCCTGGAAGTCCGCCAGGGCAGCGGCGGTGACATCCCCGCAGGAGCCAGGGTGCTCGCGGGGTACGGAGCCCAGGCCCCGACGGTGGCCGCCCTGCGCCCCGGCGACGCGGTGCGGGTGGAGATGACGCTCAATGAAGGCGATCCTCTGTGGGGAAAGATGGACCACATCGTCCAGGGAGGGCCGTTTCTCATCTTCGGAGGGGAAATTCAGAACGATCCGGAAAACCTCTCCGACTCCGTGACGCTGCGGCGCCATCCCCGGAGCGTCATCGGCCTCACCGGGAACGGACAGTGGGTCTTCTTCGTGGGGGACGGAAGAAATCCCTTCCACAGCGTGGGGTTCACTCTTCGGGAGGTCTCGGAGATTCTCCGGGAGCTGCACGTGGACTACGCGCTGAATCTCGACGGCGGGGGGTCCTCGGAGCTTCTCGTAAAAGGGAAGCGCGTTTCCTTGCTCTCCGAGGGAAAGCCCCGCCCCGTCAGTTACGGCATCGGCGCGGCACCGTTCCGGCCCTAGGCCGGAACGCCTGCGGAAAGCGCCTGGTCAATGCGATTCGTTCGATCAACCTACGGAGAGGATTTTTCCCGCCTTCCGAAGGGCTTCGACGATGTCGAACATGTTGCTGATCGTTCCGAGTCGGATCTGCTCGGTGATGCCGAAGTGCTTCGTGCAGGTGCCGCAGACGAGAATCTGTGTTCCCTTTGTCTGCAGCTCTTCAAGGCTTTCCGAGGTGGAGCTTTCGGGGAGGGCGAGCATGACTCCCTCGTTCATCAGAGCAATGGTCTCAGGGACCGTGCTTCCCTGGGACAGTGTTCCGAGAAATGCTTTCATCAGCACGTCTCCAAGCGCTTCATCCCGCTTGCCCAGAGTTTTCGAGGTGAGAAGGACCGCAAGGGAGACATTGCCGCAGGTGTAGGCGTCCGGAAGCTCGGGGAGTACCTCCGTCGCTGCTGCGGGGGGTGTTCCTTCGCCGACGATGCGAAAATCTGTTCCCTCTTCGTGCACCTCTGCCCGGTACCCAGCTTTTTCGAGAAACCGGGAGACATTGCTTCTGGCAACGGCGTTGTCCACCAAAATTTCGAGGGACGTGGCGCCGGCCTCGATGGCGTTCTTCGTCAGGACCACCGGTTGAGGGCAGGCTTTGCCGCGGGCGTCGATGTGCTGCATGTGTTTCCCATCTCCTTCTTCAATATGATAGAGAAATCCTGTTCTCCTCCTCGGAGAGTGTTGCACGCGCGACGATGCGAAAGCGCGCCGCTCGCGTCGGCGGCGGCTCCGTCGCGCTTTGGTGTATGATGACCTCTAAAGAAGAGTATAACCGATGAGAGGGTGAGACCGTGAAGGATGCACTTCGGGAGTTGCTTCGCGCCATACCGCCCATGGAACGTTTTCTGGAGACGCCCTGGGCGGAAGAGGTTGCCCTCTGTCTGGGCAGGGACAGCGTCAAGAGCATCGTCTCCGACGTGATCGGCGAATATCGCAGCGCGCTTCGCAAAGGCGAGGAAACGGTTCTCTCCGTTGAGGTTCTCGAAGCGGAAATGCGGCGGCGATGCCTGGAGAGGTGCGCGCCGAGTCTCCGCCCCGTCGTGAACGCCACGGGAGTGGTGGTGCACACCAATCTCGGAAGATCCTGCCTGCACGACGAGGCCGTCCGAGCCCTGACGGCGGTTTCCCGGAGCTACAGCACCCTGGAATACGATCTGGGCGGAGGCAAGCGGGGACATCGGGACTCTCACGTGGAGTGGCTCCTCTGCCGACTCACCGGTGCCGATGCCGCCCTTGTGGTGAACAACAACGCCGCGGCGGTGCTGCTCTGTCTCGCCGCGCTGGCGAAAGGCCGGGAGGTGGTGATCTCCCGGGGAGAACTTGTTGAGATCGGCGGTTCCTTCCGTATTCCGGACATCATGATCTTCTCCGGGGCGAAAATGCGGGAGGTGGGCACGACCAACCGCACCCATTTCCGGGATTATGCCGAGGCCGTCTCGGAGGAGACGCGCATGCTCCTCAAGGTGCATCCCTCGAACTACCGCATCGTGGGATTTTCCGCCGAGGTGGGACGGGAGGAACTCGCCGCGCTGGCCAGGGAGAAGGATCTCGTCTTTCTGGAGGATCTCGGAAGCGGTGTTCTGGTGGACCTCTCCCCCTTCGGTCTTTCCGGCGAACCCACGGTGCGGCGCTGCATCGCCGAGGGTGTGGATCTCGTCACGTTCTCGGGGGACAAGCTGCTCGGCGGCCCTCAGATCGGCGCCGTAGTCGGGCGGAAACAGCTCGTGGACGAACTTCGTCGCTATCCTCTCGCTCGGGCGCTGCGGGTTGACAAGATGACCCTGGCCGCTCTGGAGGCGACGCTGCGTCTCTACCTGACGGACCGGTGGCGGGAGATCCCCTCCCTGTCCATGCTCTGCGCGGATGGAGACGTCTTGCGGGAGCGGACGGAGCGCCTTGCCGCCCGGCTGATCGGTACGATTCCGGAGGCTTCCTGCCGTGTGCTGTCCGTCGAGGACGCCGTGGGGGGCGGCGCGTTTCCCGCCCGAGGGATCGACGGCTTCGCCGTGGCGGTGAGCCTGCCGGGTTGGAGCGCCGCGGCGCTCCAGGCCCGCCTTCGCCTCTGCGCGTACCCTGTCGTAGCAAACGTTCAGGATGAACTCGTCTGCCTGCATCTCCGGACGCTCTCGGAGGAGGATGAGGAGTACCTCCTCGCGGCGTTCCGGGAAATTACAGGAGGTGGAGAACCATGAACGTCGGTGAGCGGGAAGTCCCCTTCGTTCTGGGGACGGCGGGGCACATCGACCACGGCAAGACCACCCTTGTGAAGGCCCTCACGGGAATCGACTGCGATCGGCTTCAGGAGGAAAAGAAGCGGGGCATCACCATCGAACTTGGATTCGCCCCTTTGCGTCTGCCCGGTGGATCCGTGGTGAGCATCGTGGACGTGCCGGGGCACGAGCGTTTCATCCGGCAGATGGTGGCGGGTGCTTCCGGCGTGGACGCGGTGCTCTTCGTGGTCGCTGCGGACGAGGGCGTCATGCCCCAGACGCGGGAACATCTGGCGATTCTCTCCCTCCTCGGCGTCCGGGACGGCGTGGTGGCCCTTACGAAGGCCGATCTCGTGGACCCCGAGATGTTGGAACTCGTCCGGGAGGACGTGGCGGAGGTGCTCCGGGGAACGTTTCTGGAAAACGCGCCGGTCTTCGCCGTGTCGGCGCACACCGGCGAGAACCTGGACCTTCTCGTCCAGGCCCTGGAATCCCTCGTGGAGCGCGTGAGCCCCAGGGATCGTTCCGGAGGATTCTTTTTGCCCGTGGACAGAGCGTTTCCCGTTTCGGGATTCGGAACAGTGGTGACCGGAACGGCCTATACGGGCACATTGCGCTCGGGGAGTGATGTGGCTCTTCTGCCATCGGAGCGGACGGGAAAGGTGCGCACCCTTCAGGTGCATGGCCGTCTCGTCGAAGAGGCCTGGGCGGGGCAGCGGATCGCCGTCAATCTTTCGGGAGTGCCCGTGGATGCGATCGACCGCGGCGACGTGCTCTGCTCTCCCGGCATGTTCGTTCCCACCTCCTGTCTGGATGTGCTCCTCCGGGTGCTTTCCACCTCGGTGGAGCCGGTGAAGCATTGGCAGCGGGTCCGCCTTCACGTGGGGACCTCGGACACGCTTGCCCGAGTGGCCCTTCTGGATCGGCGCCAGATCGAACCCGGCGAAGACGCTCCCGCACAGCTGGTCCTCGAAGAGCGCATCGTCGCCTGCCTGCATCAGCGTTTCGTGGTGCGCTTCTACAGTCCTCTCGTGACCATCGCGGGAGGAGAGATTCTTTATCCTTACGGAATCAAACCCCGAGGGCGAAAGGCTCGAACCGCCGTGGCGGGACGGATCGAGACGCTCCTTGCCGCTCCCGGCAGAAGCACGCTGTTCGCTCTTCTCGCAAACGAGCGGACTCGCATCTCCCTGAGGGAGGCCATGGTCTTTCTCCAGCAGACCGCGGAAGAAGTGCGTGCCCTGGCGAAGGATCTCGTCCGGGGAAAACGCCTCGTCGTCCTGGGGAAGGGGAATGATGAGAGCTATGTCTCCACGGTTCAGCTGAAGAAGATCGAGGCACTTCTCCTTGAGACGCTCGACGAATTTCATGCGGCCATGCCCCAATTGCGGGGAATGCCCCTGGAGCAGCTTGTGGCACGCCTTTTCCCCGGTGAGGATGTTCGTTCCGCGAAGGAGATCCTTTCCCTCTTCCTCGAAAACGGCACGGTTCTGCTGGAAGAGGGACGGGTCAGGACTCCCAGGTTCGTCTACAGGGATCCGGAGGAGCTGCGACGGCACTTGCGCGCTCTCGAAGAGCTGTGCGCACGCTCCGGCGTGATGCAGCTCCCACTTCTGGAGGAAGTGCGCCACGCGCTGCATCTTTCCGAGCAGGACCTGCGCATTCTCATGGATGTGGCGCGCCAGGAGGGACTTGTGACGGTGATTTCCGAGGGCATGCTTCTTCATCGGGTGGTGGAGGAGCGCCTTCTCGGACTGCTCGGCACGGTCGAATCGGACATCACCGTCGCGTCGGTACGGGATCTCACCGGGAGCAGCCGGAAATACGTGCTCCCCATTCTCGAACATTTCGACGCCCGGGGGTACACGCGTCGTGTGGGCGACAAGCGGATCCTTCGAAAGAAAAATATCATGCGAGAGGGCGAAAAATAAATAAAAAACGAAGATAGGCAAATTTTCAATACATGTTGTTTTTCCAAGTGACTCCCTGGCACGAGGCTCAAAACGGGATGGAAAGCCTTTGCATGCTCCCAAGAGAGAGGTCGGTGCGGATTCGGCTTCTCTCGTAAGTGTAACAAATGACATGCAACTTTGCGTAATCTGGAATTTTATGGTAAAATCAGTCCAAATTTCCGTTAGGGAGTGAAGCACATGGGCTGCAGCCTTTCGAGCATTCGAGAGCGGATAACTCTGCACAAGGGTTCGCGAGTTCGGTACAAGGCCTCGAAAGGACGCCGCAAAGTGGAGGAGCGCCAGGGAGTCATCATTGAAACCTATCCCAAGCTGTTTACCATGTTTGTGGAGTCCCAGAACAGTACGGTTTCCTTCAGTTACGTCGAACTTTTGACGCACGAGGTGGAACTGGAGATTCTTCCCCAGGACGAGAAAATCGTCTGACGTGTTCTGGAGAGAATGAGGGGTGCGGGTAAAAGCCCGGCTTCGCCTTCTGGGTTTTCTTTGTTTCCGAAACCCTGAAAGGGTTTTTTGTGCTTTTTTGTAGCGACAGTGTTTTTCGACCCGACGCCTCGGCGTCGGGTTCGTCGTATGGAACGTGCCGGCATCCGGATCCTCTTCCGGCGTTTTTTCAGCAATGCGGGGAACGAAGGAGAACGATCATGCAGGAACAGCTCTTCTCTTGCGGAAAGATAAATTTCACGCTGCGCGTCACCGGAAAAAGAGAGGACGGATATCATTCTCTCGTGACATCGTTTTTTCGGATCGGGCCGCTTGAAACCTTGACAATTCGAGAAATAAAGCATCATAATGTCCAGAACCCCGACGTCCTTCGCGTGCACAATGTGGTTGTGCCGGAAGAGAACATTCTTTTTCGGGTTCTTCGGGAGGCGCGGAAAGCGATGCCCGACCTTCCGGCTTTGGAGATGGATCTCTGGAAGCAGATTCCTCCCGGAAGCGGCCTTGGAACGGGGAGCGGCAATGCGGCGGCGTTGGTGCGCTGGCTTCGGGACCGCAAGGGCGTCGCTTTCGGCGGTTCACTTGCCCGGATAGGGGCGGACGTCCCCTTTTTGGCAGGGGATGCGCGGTGCGCACGGGGAGAGGGCGTGGGAGAGGTGTTGATCCCGCTTCCGGACCTTTCGGGATGTGCCGTCGTGCTGCTTCTGCCCCGATGGCGTTGCGACACGAGGGACATGTTTCGGGAACTGGATGTGCTTTGCGGGACTCCTTCGTCGGAAGGTTCGTGGCTTGATGAGGAAGCGGCCCGGGAGGAACTCGATCTTCTTTGCGGGCGCCTCCGGAAGCATGAGAGAGTGGGGTTGCTGCCGAACGATTTTCTTGCTCCGCTTCGGAGGCGACACCCCGAGTACGAACGCTTTTTTGCCGCCGCGGAAGCAACGGGCTCGTTCGCCTGGGGCGTCAGCGGCAGCGGCAGTACGGCCTTCGCTCTCTTTCCGGCGAGGGAGGCGACGAAGGGTTTGTGTGCCTGTGTCGAAGCGTGGGCGTGGGTGCATACCTTGATCGTATTGGAGGAATGAGAGACATGAGAGGGCAACGCACGGAGCGCCTCGTCCGTATCGCCTCCCGCTTTTTGTTTTCCCCGTCCCGCCAACTGTCGCTCACGAAGGTCGCCACGGATTTCGACGTGTCGAAAACCGTCGTCAGCGACGACGTGGCGATCATCGACGCGGCTTTTCGTCAGGAGGGGCTTGGACGCATGGTGGTGGATCGCGGCAGGAACGGAGGTGCCGCCTTCGTGCCCGAGATGAGCGAGGAGCGACGCAAAACCTTCCTCGAAGAGCTGGCGGTCGTTCTCTCCGGTAAGGATCGACTTCTGCCCGGAGGACTGATCTCCTACAGTGACCTGAACTTTCATCCTCTCTATGCCTTGAGCCTGGGATACGTCATGGCCGGGAGCTTTCAGGGAACGACGGTGGACGTGGTCAT
>NZ_JARKPW010000103.1:0-12277 GCF_029975095.1 Aminiphilus sp. | reverse complement strand
CGATCATCACCGAATCCACCATGATCGGCCACAACCCCTCCACGCCGGGCGGCATCGGCGTGGGCGTGGGGGTCACCATCACCTTCGAACGCCTCCGGGAAGTTCGTTCCGGTGACGCGGTGGTCCCCGTCATTCCCGCTTCGGTGGATTACGAGCACGCCGCCGCAGGAGTGGCGGAGGCCATGAACCGCGGCGTCAACGTGGCCGCCATCATCTGCCAGGCCGACGACGGCGTTCTCATCGCCAACCGGCTTCCCCGTCCCGTTCCCATCGTGGACGAGGTGAGTTCGGTGGACCGCGTGCCTCTGGGCATGCGCTGCTGCGTCGAGGTGGCTCCTCCGGGACGGGTGGTGGAACTGCTCGCCAACCCCTACGACATCGCCACGATTTTCGACCTCTCTCCGGAGGAGACGCGCCAGATCGTTCCCGTGGCCCGTGCCCTCGTGGGGAACCGCTCCGCCGTGGTGATCAGGACCCCTCTCGGAGAAGTGAAGGAGCGCCGTATTCCCGCGGGGGAACTCTACATTCTCGGCCCCTCGGGGAAACGCATCGTCAACGTCGAGGAAGGCGCCGAGGCCATCATGGACATGGTGAAGGCCTGTCAGCCCGTGGAAAACATCTTCGGCCAGCCCGGGACAAACGTGGGAGGCATGATGGAACGGGTCCGCAAGACCATGTCCACTCTCACGGACATCGCCCTGAGCGATATCTACATCCGGGATCTTCTCGCCGTGGACACTCTCGTTCCCCAGAAGGTCGTGGGGGGCGTGGCGGGAGAATTCTCCCTGGAGTCCGGCGTGGCCCTGGCGGTGATGGTGAAAACCGAGGAACTGCCCATGCAGAAACTCGCCAAGGCCGTCGAGGCCGATCTCGGCGTCACCGTGGAAATCGGCGGTGTCGAGGCCGATATGGCCATCCGGGGGGCTCTCACCACGCCGGGGACGAAATGTCCCGTGGCGATCCTTGATCTCGGCGCGGGAAGCAGCGATGCCTCCTTCATGCGTCAGGACGGGACGGTGGAACTCATCCACCTCGCCGGAGCCGGGAACATGGTGAACACCATCATCATGAGTGAACTGGGCATCGACGATTTCGACCTGGCGGAATCCATCAAGCGCTATCCCCTCTGCAAAGTGGAGAGTGTCTTTCACATCCGCCAGGAGGACGGAACGGTGCGTTTCTTTGACAAACCGCTGGATCCGGAGGTGTTCGGCCGGGTGGCGCTCATCCATGAAAACGACATGCTCCAGCCCATCCGCCTGAACGTCACGCTTGAACAGGTCCGCAACATACGCCGTAAGGCGAAGCAGGAAGTCTTCGTCACCAACGCGGTGCGCGCCCTCGAACAGGTGGCGCCCGCCCACAACGTGCGGCTCATCGACTACGTGGTTCTCGTCGGCGGCTCCGCCGTGGACTTCGAGGTCCCCACCATGATCACCGAACGGCTCTCCCGGTGGGGCGTCGTGGCGGGCAAGGGCAACATCCGCGGCAAGGAAGGCCCGAGAAACGCCGTGGCCACGGGGCTCGTGCTCTCCGCGACGGGGGCATAGGACCATGGCATCCTGGTGCGGACACATCGGCGAAAGCCCTAGTGAACGCCCTGCGGTCATGCTTCTCTTCTCTCCTTCGCTCGACCCCGGCATCGCCGTCACGGTCGGAGCGGGCAGCGAAGAAGAAGGAGTTCCTCTCGTGTGGGATACCATGGAAGGAACGGCGGAGGCAATCTCCAGACAGGCCGCTCTCCGCTCCCGCCTCGAAGTCGGGGTGGGCATCACTTCCGACGCATGCGCAATCACGCTGGTGAAACACACGCAAGGACCGTACATCCTCCGACAGGGTCCGGGCTCCTTCGGCTCCTCGGAGAAAACGGCCCTGAAAAAAACACTCCGCTGGCTGGGAGGCGCGGCGGCCTGCCTCGCGAAAGGGCAGCCTCTTCCGGACGAACGAAAGGAAGAAATTCTTCCACATGCCGCGGAGACAGAGACCCGAAAAACGCCGGCGGCAATCGAACATGAAAGACTGCCCCAAGGCAATCCTTTTCCACAGGACCTCCTCCGCCGGAATGCTGCCGACGACGATGCCGGACGACAGGAAACATCCGATCTCTCCGAGGACGAGATGGTCCGGCGCTTGGTCGCACTGGTGCTCGAGACCCTGGGCAAGGCTCCCTAGAGGTCTTCGTCCGCAGGAGGCAGGAGAGGAGGAGTGAGCAGGAATGAGTGAACTGCACGTACGAACAGCCCTCGGCTTCATTGAGGTCGTCGGTCTCGCCGCCGCGGTTGCGGCTGCCGACGCGGCTCTCAAGGCGGCGAACGTGAGCCTTGTGGGACGCGAGATCTCCAAGGGATACGGCTATGTGACAGTGAAGATCGCCGGCGACGTGGGCGCCGTCAAAGCCGCTCTCGCCGCGGCGAAGGCCGTGTCGGAAAAGGTGAGCAAGGTCTGGTCCGTGGACGTGATCCCCCGTCCCGCCCCCGCCGTCGGTCCCGTGCTCACCTTCAACAGGGAAACCCAGGGCGCCTCCGAGTGGGTTGCAGCACACGGCACCCGGGAGACATCATCCATCGCGCCGGAGAAAGAAGAAAAAAAAAGCCCTTTCGTTCCCCCGTCTCCGTCCGAAGAACGGCCCTCCGTCGCAGAGACCGAAGAGGCCGTTCCGGCTCCACAGGGAGACGGGAAAGGACTTCCGGAACGGACGTCGGTCGTGGAGCCGGAACAGCAACCTTCCGCCCCTTCGGAGACGCCGGAGGAAGGCACGGATGGGGATGGACAGGACGACGCGCGCGAGGAACCGGACTCTTTCGCTCTCCCACGTGGGGAAGACACGGTTGAGATTTCCGAGTCACCGGTAAAACCCGCCCAACCCGAGAGCACTCGGGAGACGGCGCGGCGGAGTAAGAAACGAGAGGGCAAACGCAGCCGATAGGGATTTTTCCCTTCGGGGCATTTCCTTCTTGATGAACAATGCACAGCAAGGAACACAGGGACATCTATCGGCCTCTCCGAAGTGCGTCGGAAGAGGCGACAACGCGGTAAACACCTAAGGAGGCGCGAAAATGACCCAGGAAGCGCTCGGAATGATCGAAACACGCGGACTGGTGGGCTCCGTGGAAGCAGCGGACGCCATGGTCAAGGCGGCCAACGTGACCCTCGTGGGACAGCGGCTCACCGGCGGCGGACTGGTCACCGTCATGGTCCGCGGTGACGTGGGCGCCGTGAAGGCCGCCGTGGACGCCGGAACCGCCGCGGCATCCCGCGTCGGCGAAGTGGTCTCCACCCACGTGATCGCCCGTCCCCACGGGGAGATCGAGGGAATTCTCCCCTCCCCCGAGGGAACGCAGACCGAACAGATCGAAATCTGCAAGGATTAGGACGCCATCATGGAGCTGGAACGATCCCTCGTCGAACGCGTGACCCGGAAGGTCATCGAAGCCCTTGACGGGAATCCGGCAACGTCCCTTGAGACGACGTCCTCCTGTCCGGGGTATGTCGTGGCGGGCGTGAGCAATCGCCATGTCCACCTCTCGCCGGAGCACGTGGAGATTCTTTTCGGAAAGGGATACCGGCTCACCGTCCTGCGGGACCTCCGTCAACCCGGGCAGTACGCCTGCAAGGAGACGCTCCACGTGGTCACCTGGGGAGGCGTTCTCGAAAACGTGCGCATCCTCGGCCCCGAGAGGAAGAGCAGTCAATTCGAACTCTCCCTCTCGGACGCCAGAAAACTCCGCATCGACCCGCCTCTCGCCAAGAGCGGGAGCAAGGCCGCGTGCCCTTCGGTCCTTCTCGTCGGTCCAAAGGGAAGTGCGGTTCTCGACTCGGGCATCGGGCTCGCCTGGAGACATGTCCATCTTTCCCTGCCGGAAGCGCAGGCATTGGGCCTGAAGGACGGCGACGAAACGGACGTGGAGGTCGAAGGCGAACGGGGTATCGTGTTCCGCAAGGTATGGGTTCGGGTGCACGAGAGCTTCCTGAGCGAATTCCACGTGGACGTGGACGAGGCCAACGCCTGCGGCCTCAAGACGGGGGATCTGGTGCGGCTATGTCTGTGAACCGATCCACCGGCGGCTTCATCTCTTCTTCCGTCATCGCCCGCCCCGGCGAGGATCTCGAGCGGATTCTCCCCTCCTTCGGAGACGGCAGGCGCACCGCCCCCGCTCCGGAACCGGAAGGGAAGGGTCTGATTTTTTGCGGCCGCTCCGGAGGAAACGAGAATCCTTCCGCCGCAACAGGCAGCACACAGATCGTCGAGACGGAGGCGGTGTTTGGAACCTGCCCGGAGACTGTACCGCTCCCCTACGACGAACAGTTTGTGGAACACCTGCTGGCCCCCCTCGACGAGGCACTGTTCCGGGAAGAACCCCTGACATCCTGGAAAAAACTGTACCTCGGCTTCGATCTGGGCACGACGAACCTGGTCCTTGTGGCCCTCAACGAGGAGGGACAGCCGGTCTCGGCGGTCCTCGAATCCTCCCGTTCGTCCATCCGCGACGGCGTGGTGGTGGATTACATGGCGGCCATGACGGGCATGCGCTCCTGCCTCGAACGTCTTCAGCACCGACTTGGCAGGGCCGTCACCGGCATCGGTGCCGCGGCCTATCCTCCGGGCATCTCGGAGCGGACCGCGAAGGTCTGCGCCAACATCGTGGAATCCCTCGGCTTCGACTGCAAGGGGCTTTACGAGGAGCCCACCGCCGCCGCCGCCGCATTGGGAACGTCTGAGGGGGCCATCGTCGACATCGGCGGCGGCACCACGGGCATCTCGGTCCTTCGGGAGGGGAAAGTGGTCTACACCGCGGACGAACCCACGGGGGGCACGCACATGACGCTGGTCCTGTCCGGCGCACTGGGACTCGACTTCGACGCCGCGGAGACGCTCAAACGGAACAAGGCCGAACAGATCCGCCTCGTGCCCATGCTCAAGCCCGTCCTCGAAAAAATGGCCACCATCGTGCGCCATCATCTCGATGTGAGCGGCTTTTACGGAAAGGTACCCGTTCTTCTCGTGGGAGGCGGCGCGGCCTTTCCCGGCGCGGAGGCCATCATGGAGCGCATCATCGAGCAGCCCGTGACGCCGGCACCGCATCCGCTGCTGGTGACCCCCGCGGGGATCGCCAGAAATCTCTGGAGGGAACAGCATGACCGTTGACGTGGACACCCTCGTCGAACTGGTGCTGCAACGACTCCTTCGTCCTCGGGTGGGGCTTCTCTGGTGGAACGAAACCCTTCCGTCCGCCCGGATGCCCGAGGGGGAGATCGCCTGGATCCACTATCTGGGGACGAAATGCCTTCCCAGAGAGTCGGTGCGTCCCTGCACGGTCCTGGCGACGCTCGACACGCCGGAGGAAGAGGCAAAGACGCTCACGCTCCTCGCCATTCCCCGATGTCGACCAAGTCTGCTTCAGGAATTGGTCACGGGCATCCCCGCATCGCCCGAGGCCCGCCTTGTTGCGGGGTGTCTTTCCCAGGGCATTTCCGTCGTGGCCGACACGAACCACCTTGCCTCGTGGCACTCCTGGAAGGGCGCCCTGGGAACGCGGCTCCGCAACGCCTTCGACGAACTGGAATCCTTCGGAATGATCCTGGTCGGACGGGAGACTCAAGCCGCTTTTCCGAACGAATTCCGTGGAGCACCGACAATCGTGGTTTCACAAACGGCTGCAACAGCGACGGCGGCGGGAACAAGGCCCTCCGTCGGCCCGGATGACCTTCTCCGGCAGCGAAAGGACGGTCCCTTCTGGATAACCTGGAAAGAACTCGCCGGACATGTGGAAGGCAAAACCTTTCTGACACTTCCTCCGGGAGCACGACTCACCGCGGAAGCGGCAGATCGCCTTGCGGCCCTTCGTATCGCAGTGCACAGGGAGGAGGCATAATCCCATGGTCATGACATACCAGCTCATCCTCTCCCCTTCCGAGACAACGAAGAAAATGCTGCTGCGCCGCATGGGGCTTCGAGAGGAAGACGGCAAAGAACTGATGCGGAACGGCTCTTCCCCCTGGGGTGCCGTCCTCCTGGTTCAGGGAGGAGTGGCGGAAATATTTGCCGCCGTCGATCTGGGCACGAAAGCGGCCCCGGTGACGGCGCGGGAAGTATGGGGAAACTGTCCGCAGCATATCAACACGGTGGCTTTCATCGGAGCGGTGGCGGACATTCGCACCTGTCTCCAGGCTTTGCAGAGCGGGGGGTTGGTGAAATGAAACTCGGGAAGATCGTCGGCTCCGTCGTTGCAACCCGCAAGGACGACCGCCTCGTGGGGCACAAGCTCCTCGTGGTACAGCTTCTCATGCCCGGAAGAGAAGGATACCGCCCCGGCAAGGACGAGGGCGGCTTTTCCGTCGCCGTCGATCTCGTAGGGTCCGGAACGGGAGATACGGTGCTTCTCTGCACGGGCAGTTCCGCCCGAACCGCCTCGGGAGACCCCGCGTCCCCCATCGACATGGCCGTCGTGGGCATCGTGGACACGGTGGACGTGGACCATCGGGAGGTGCTCTGACATGGGCCGGGTCACGACGCGAACCGGAGACGGCGGCACGACCCGCCTCTGGGACGGAACTCCCGTCCCCAAGGACGATCCGAGAATCCGCCTGAACGGCGCCCTGGACGAGACGACCTCCGCCCTCGGCCTCGCGAGAGGGCTGGCACCACTGTCCCTGAAAGAAGATCTGGAACGCCTCCAGCGTGAAATTTCCGGCCTCATGGCCTATGTAGCGCGGGGCAAAAAGGATGCGGCCCTTCCCGACGCGGCGGGGCTGGAATCGTGGATCGAGCGCCTTCTCGCGGCCTATCCCGTTCCCGACGAATTTCTCTTTCCCGGGGACACTGCCGTGGGCGGTGCCCTGCATCTGGCGCGTGCGCTTTCCAGGCGTGCAGAGCGGGATGCCCTTCCTCTCGCCCGAGAGGGCATTCTTGCCCCCGAAGCCATGCGCTATCTGAACCGGCTCTCGGACATGCTCTTCGTTCTTGCCGTGGCGGCGGATAGGGAGGCAATGGTGGAACGCATCACGAAAAACGTGTTGAAAACGGTTTCCCGGGAAAACGGCTCCCGCAGCTCCCTCTCCCGGGAGAATGCCAAACGACTTCTCGCCGCCATGGAACTCGCGGCGGAACAGATGGGAGTCCCCATGGTCCTCGCCGTCTGCGACGGTGCGGGAGACCCCGTGGCTTTTCTCCGCATGGATGGAGCGCTTCCCATCAGCCTCATCCTGGCTCCGAAAAAAGCCCGCACGGCGGCGCGACTCCGCATGACCACCGCCCAGCTGACCTCTCTCGTGCAACCCGGCGCGATGCTCTACGGCCTCACGGGTGATCCGGACATCGTCGCCTTCGGCGGAGGCATCCCGCTCCGCCGGGGGGACGAGGTCTGCGGCGGCGTGGGCGTCTCCGGGGGATCGGTCGAACAGGACATCGCCATCGCCGAGGCGGCTCTTGCCGCATGGAATGAGAACGAATGACAACGGGGAAGACCCGGAGGTGATTTCCGTGGAAGACAAGGAACGACTCATGCAGGAAGTGATTCGCCAGGTCCTCGCCCGTCTCGGAACGGAAGGTGCGAACGGTGCAGGGACCTCGCAGTTCGGCTTCGACAGCGTCGACGCCGCCGTGGCGGCGTGTGAGAAGGCTCAGAAAAGCTGGCAGTGGGATTTCTCCCTCGCACAGCGCATCCGTATCGTGAACGGCCTTCGGGAGGACCTTCTTCAGGAAGACTGCATTGAGGAGGTCTCGCGCCTCGCATTGGAAGAAACCGGCATGGGACGCCTGGACGACAAAATTCTCAAGAAACGTCTCGCCGTGGAAAAGACCCCCGGCCCCGAATACTTCACCACCCGGGCCATCTCCGGCGACCATGGGCTCGTGCTGGAGGAACTCTCCCCCTTCGGAGTCATCGCCTCCATCGCACCCTCCACGAATCCCGTGGCGTCGGTGTACAACAACACCATCTGTATGATCGCCGGCGGCAACGGCGTGGTCTTCGCCCCCCACCCCGGAGCGGTGAAATGCTCGCTCCGGGCGGTTGAACTCGTGACACGCTCCCTGGCGAAGCAAGGCGCCCCGGAGGGCCTGGTGGTCACACTCACCCAGCCCAGCATGGAGAACCTCAAAGCCCTCATGACGCACCGGACCGTGCGCCTCATCGCCGCCACGGGCGGTCCCGGCGTGGTGAAGGCCGCCCTTTCCTCGGGCAAGCCCGCCATCGGCGCCGGCCCGGGGAATCCCCCCGTCGTGGTGGACGAGACGGCGGATATTCGCAAGGCCGCGCTGGATGTCATCCTCGGGTGCTCCTTCGACAACAACCTTCCCTGCATCGCCGAGAAGGAACTCTTCGTGGTGAACTGCGTCGCGGACGAACTCAAAAAACACATGCTCGATCAGGGTGCCTTCGAACTCAAGGAACCGGACCTCGTGAAGCGGCTTCAGGAACTCGTTCTCAATCCGGATCACTCGGTGAACCGCTCCATGGTGGGCAAATCGGCCCCCTACTATCTCGAGAAACTGGGCATCAAGGTGGGCGCGAACGTGCGCGTCGTCCTCGTGGAGACCACCGAGGATCACCCCTTCGTGCAGGAGGAACTGCTCATGCCGATTCTCCCCCTGGTCCGGGTGGCGGACTTCGACGAAGCCCTCTGCGCCTCCCTCCGGGCGGAGCACGGATTCCGTCACTCCGCAGCGATCCACAGCACCAACATCACCCACATGAGCCGCATGGCCCGGGCCATGGAAACCACCATCTTCACGAAAAACGCTCCCTCCTTCGCCTCCATCGGCGTCGGCGGAGACTGCCCCACGGCGTTCACCATCGCCACCACCACCGGCCAGGGTCCCACGACGCCGCTCTCCTTCTGCCGGACCCGGCGCTGCGTCCTCGCCGGAGCATTCCGCATCATCTAGGAGGCGACATTCATCATGGAAGCGGAGCGGCTCGTACAGCAGATCTACGAGGCGGGAGTCGTCGGCGCCGGGGGCGCTGGCTTTCCCACCCACGTGAAACTCAAGGCGAAGGGCATCGACACCTACCTCATCAACGGCGCCGAATGCGAACCGCTACTCACGGTGGACCAGCATCTCATGTGCGAAGAGGCACCCCGTCTCGTCGCGGCGGGGCTTGCCGTGGCGGCGGCCCTCGGAGGAGCACGGCTCGTCTTCGGCCTGAAGAAGAAGTACGCTCCCCAGATCGCGGCCCTTCGGGCCTGCGGTGCCGAGGTCGTCGAAGTGGGCAACTCCTATCCGGCGGGAGACGAGGTCATTCTGATCCACGAGATCCTGGGGCGGCACGTCCCCGAGGCGGGACTTCCCCTCCAGGTGGGCGTGGTGGTGAACAATCCGGAGACGCTCTACAACATCGCCGGAGCCATGGACGGCCTTCCCGTGACCCATACCTTCGTCACCGTAGGCGGGGCCGTGCCGCGTCCCGGCGTGTGGCGGGTACCGATAGGCGCTCCCGCATCGCTTCTCCTCGACGCCGCGGGAGGCCCCACCGTGAAGGATCCCGTCTTCATCGAGGGCGGCCCCATGACGGGGAAGTACCGCTTCGACACGAATTTCAACGCCACGAAGACCACCAAGGGCCTGCTCGTGGTACCCCGCACCTCCGCCCTCGTCCATTACGAGACGATGCCCGTGGAGCAGATGCTCAAGCAGGCGAAGGTGGCCTGCTGCAGCTGCGTCCAGTGCACCGTCTCCTGCTCCCGGAATCTCGTCGGGCACGGCCTGGAACCCCACCGGATCATGCGGGCCATCGCCTTCGCGTCCCAGGCGCTTCCGGAGATCGTGAAACAGGCATTCCTCTGCTCGGAATGCAACCTCTGCAGCGGCCTCGTCGCCTGCCCCATGGGGCTTTCCCCCCGACGGGTCAACCAGGTTCTCAAAGGAAGCCTCCGGGCTCAGGGCATCAAACCGGACTTTCCGAAACGGGACATCACGCCCCATCCCCAGCGGGCATTCCGACTCGTTCCCAGCAAGCGGCTGGTACAGCGCCTGGGACTGGCCCCCTACGACAGGGAAACCCCCTACATGGGAGATCTTTCCGTGGGGAACACACCCCTTGCCATCCCCACCAAGCAGCACACGGGCGTTCCCGCCGTGCCCTGCGTCGCCCCCGGAGAGACGGTTCAGGAGGGACACCTCCTCGGTGCACCCCCCGAGGGCGCCCTCGGCGCGACCGTCCACGCCTCGCTTTCCGGAACGGTCCTTGCGGTGTCGCCCGAGGCCGTGACGATTCACCCTGAGCGCTGACTCCGGCACGGGCGGCATGCCCTTCACCGCACAGCACAGCAACGCGGCTCAGGAAGGGCGAAACGCAAGACACCCTGACAAGCTTCTCGGGAAAGGATGGAAGAGACCATGGAAAAAGCCGTTGCCATCGTAGAACTGCTCAGCGTGGCCCGGGGCGTGGCCACTGCGGATGCCATGCTCAAGGGAGGTGACATCTCCCTCTATTCGGCGTGCAGCATCTGCCCGGGCAAGTATCTCATCGTCGTGGGAGGCCAGGTGGGCGCCGTCAAGACCGCCCTGGCCCGCGGGCTCGAAGCGGGAGGCGAAGCGGTGAGTGACAGCATGCTCCTGCCCAACGCCCATCCGGACATTTTTCCCGCGCTGTCGAGCGCCACGGAGGTGAAGGAGATCGCCTCCCTGGGAGTCGTGGAGACCATGAGTGCCCCCGTGGCGGTCGAGGCCGCCGACGCCGCGGCGAAGGCCGCCCAGGTGAAACTCCTGGAGATCCGCCTGGGACGCGGTATGGGCGCCAAGGCTTTCTTCAGCTTCACCGGAGACGTCTCGGAGGTACGCACCTCCGCAAAGGCCGCGGAGCGAGTCGCCGCCGAAAAGGGACTTCTTGTGGACGTGGTGGTCATCGCCAAGCCCCACAAGGATCTGCCGCCCTTCGTCGTGTAGGGAACAGGAGAGAAACGGAGGCACACTGCCTCTTTGGTGTAACGATCAGGAGCATCGAGCGCGGGGGTGACTGTGGCTTTCCGTTCCGGGAAGGAAATCCGAACGGACGGAAACCTTGGAGGAATCACCGGGTACGGAACAGAAGGAGTGTGAAAGCATGTCCAGCAAAATGAAGATCATGATCGCACCGGGCAGATATGTTCAGGGATCGGGCGCCGTGAAGAGCGCCGGAGAGCACGTGAAACTTCTCGGCAAAAAAGCCCTCGTTCTGGGTGGCAAAAGAGGCATGGGCGCCGTGAAGGCGGATCTCGAAGCCGGCCTCAAGGCCAACGGCATCGACTTCATCGAGGAAGCCTTCGGCGGCGAGTGCTCCCGCCAGGAAATCGAGCGCATGAAGGGGATCGCCAAGGAACAGAAGGCGGACGTCATCATCGGCACCGGCGGAGGCAAAGCATTGGACACCGCCAAGGCCGTAGCCCACGAGCTGCATCTCCCCGTGGCCATCATTCCCACCATCGCCGCCACGGACGCCCCCTGCAGCGCTCTCTCGGTGATCTACACCCCCGAAGGGGTCTTCGAGAGCTATCTCGTTCTGCCCCAGAATCCCAACCTCGTCGTCATGGACACGGACGTGGTGGCACACGCCCCGGCACGCCTCCTCGTCTCCGGCATGGGTGACGCTCTCGCCACCTGGTTCGAGGCGAAGAGCTGCTACGTCACCAAGGCGGGCAACATGCCCGGCGGAGCCGCCACCGAGGCGGCGATGAAGCTCGCCCGGCTCTGCTACGACCTTCTCATCGAGTACGGCCTGGAGGCAAAGATCGCCTGCGACGCCCAGGCAGTCACGCCCGCTCTGGAGCGCATCGTGGAGGCCAACACCCTTCTCTCCGGACTCGGCTTCGAGAGCGGCGGCCTTGCCGCGTCCCACGCCATCCACAACGGTCTCACCGTTCTCGAAGAAACCCACCACTACTACCACGGCGAAAAAGTCGCCTTCGGAACCCTGACGCAGCTCGTCCTTGAGGATGCAGACCGGGAACAGCTCCAGGAAGTCCTCGATTTCTGCTGCGACGTGGGACTTCCCATCACCCTGGGTCAACTCGGCGTGAAGGAGGTCACTGCCGCAAAACTTCGCCCCGTGGCGGAAGCGGCCTGCGCCCCCGGAGAAACCATCCACAACACGCCATTCAAGGTAGATGCCGACCTGGTTCTCCAGGCCATTCTGGGAGCCGACGCCCTCGGGCGGGCCTATCTGGGGGGAAGCGCCGAGTAACCGACCCGGAAAAGGCCGGGTCGCGACACATCTCTGGAGAAGAGACCCGACACCTCTTCTCCCTCCTCTCTCCGCAGTACGAAGGGGCGCTTGCAAGCGCCCCTTCGTACTGCACC
>NZ_JARKPW010000092.1:0-13887 GCF_029975095.1 Aminiphilus sp. | reverse complement strand
GAGCAGGCACGGACACATGTCTCGACGATTGGGGCAGCCTCTTGCGGCGTTTTGGGGCGTTCTCGTCGCAGGTACGTCCATGATGGGTGTGAATAAGGGGGTTACATTTTCGACGTTGCTCCTGCTTCCCCTCGGGCTCTTTGCCGTTCCTCTCATGGAGGCCTCGGTGAACGCCATAAGCAGAGCCTTTCGGAGCGAAAAGGAGAGGGGCGGGACCATGTTCCTCTATCGGAAGCTCGTGAACAGAGGTGTTGATCATCCGAGTGCCGTCCGAGCCGTAGCGGTGGTCTGTGCGTCTTTGGGATTCTCCGCTGCCGCGTATCAGCTCAGCCCGGAGGGGCCTGGCATGCTGGTAGCTTTTTTTGCACTCTGCGGGGCCGGTCTGTATGTGTGGAGTGTGCTCTACGGTGCGAAAGAGCATAAGCCGGAGCGGAGGCCTGAGATCTGGGGAGTGCCAGTGGACAACGTCTCCACTCAGTATGCCCTCGGGAAGGTTCGCATGTGGATCAACGAGGAGAAGCGATTCGCCTCCATCGTCACACCCAATGCGCTCGCTGTCTATGAATGCAGAAAGAACAAGGAGCTCTTCAACGTTTTTCGGGAGGCTGATCTGGCGATCGCCGATGGTATGGG
This sequence comes from Aminiphilus sp., assembly GCF_029975095.1. NCBI lineage: Bacteria > Thermotogati > Synergistota > Synergistia > Synergistales > Aminiphilaceae > Aminiphilus > Aminiphilus sp. The sequence goes on along the minus strand of NZ_JARKPW010000092.1, from coordinate 13,254 downwards.
GCTTTTCTGGGGAATGAATTTCCTGGGCCATCCTGTGCAGGAACGGATTCCCGGCGTCGATTTCATGGAGCAACTCTGCCGGCTTGCGGCGGGAGAGGGATGGCCTGTTTTCTTTCTCGGAGGAAAACCGGGGATTGCCGCAAAGGCGTCGCATTGCCTCGTGGAGAAATATCCGAAACTTCTCGTTGCCGGAGTGGAAGATGGTTTCTTTGATGAGCGAGCTTCCTTGGAGATCTGCGAAAGAATTTCCGCTTCCGGGGCGAAACTGCTTTTTGTCGCTCTCGGGTCACCTCGTCAGGAGCTCTGGATTTCAGAGCATCGGGACGCCTTGGGTGCCCTCGTTGCCATGGGAGTGGGGGGCAGTTTCGATATTTTTGCGGGATGCCTCAGGCGTGCCCCTGAAAGGTGGCAACGCGCCGGCTTCGAATGGCTCTTTCGTCTTCTTCAGGAACCTTGGCGGTGGAAACGGGCAGTGAAACTCCCTCTTTATGTTCTCGCCGTCCTTTTGACGAGGTTCGGCTTGCTTGGAAAGGTGCGAAACGAAGGATGAATACCCACGCAGCAGCGTTCATGGTTCGAGATTTGACGGCGATTTCCGAGGACGACGCAGTGTTGGAAGCGGTTCGCGTCATGTATTCCCAGCGTATTTCCGGTATTCCCGTGGTGCGGGACAATTGGTATCTCGTGGGATACCTTTCCGAGACGGATATTCTTCGGGCGGCGGTTCCCACCTATCTGGAAGTTCTCGCACAGAGCACGTTCCTTGAGGATTCGGAGGGGAGTTTTCTCGATCGCCTCAAAGTTCTGGCTCATCGAAAGGTGAGCGATTTCATGTCTGTGAACCTCATTGCCGTGGAACCCACAACGAGCCTCATGACTGTGGCGGATCTCATGCTCCGAAAGCGGATCAAGCGTCTTCCCGTTTCGGAGAACGGCAAACTGGTGGGAATCATCGACAGAGGAGCGTTCTGTGAATTCGTGATGGAAGCGGAGACATTCGATGAAAGAACAGGAAACAAGCGCTGAAAATCAGGAACGTATCCGTCGGGAGTTGGAGAGCCTGCGCCTCGAGTATGAAGATCTTTTCCTCAGGGAAAAGGAGGCCATCGAAAAAGAACGCCTCCTCGCATTGGAAAAATTGGAGGAAATGGCGGTAAGGACACTGGAAGATGTTCAGGCGGAACGAATGACGTCTCTAAAAGAGGTGGAAGAAGAGGAACGGCTTCTGCGAGAATCCATGGAATCCAAGATGACGCTCCTTCTTGCAACCCTCGACCGAGCGGAGATCGTGGAAACCCTTTATCGGTATGCTTGGGGGCGCCTCGTTCTTGAATCACCCGAGGAGAATTTGCTTTGATACGCCCTATGGTGCGGCTCGCCCTTTGGGGTGTGGCGAGCAGAAAAAACGAGCTGGTTCGAACACTGCATGAGATGGAGGTGTTTCACCTCGTTGCTTCTCCTCGTATGACGTCATTGCCTGACGGAGACCTCCACAAGACGAGAGTCGTCGGAGCGACCTTGTTGGGGATGCTGGAGGTTCTTTCCTGGGATGAGTGGAACACCTTGGACGACGTACAGCTCGAACGGGCTCGGGCGGGGCTTGACCAGCTCACTCCCGACCTTGCCAACGAGGTGGAGCGAAGCATCGAGTCGTTCAGAACGCGACTAGCCGACCTTCTCCAAGAAAAAGAAGCCCTTGAGGAATCCCATAGAGCCCTGAGGAAATCCCACCAAATCACCTCCCATTTTTCAGGATTTCTCAAAGAAGAACGCGCTTCAGGGAACGAGGTTTCTCTGTGGTGGATCGTTCCGTCTCTGCAGGGCTCTCTCTTGGGGCGTATACGAAAGGTTCTCAAGAAGCATACCTCTGTCAAGGAACGTGTGTCGCTTCGGTACCATAGCGTCCGCGTGGAAAAGGACGTGTTGCTTGCCGTGAGCGTTCCTCCGTCTGCGCTTGAAGAGGTGGAAACGCTCTTTCGGGAGAATGGCGCAGCGGCGTGGCGGGCGCCTCATGTCTTCGAGAAGGAGACGCCTTACGCATCCTTTTCGGCGGTGGAGGAGGGGTTGCAATGGTTGCCTGCCCGCCTCGACGAGATCGAAAGGGAACTGTTGAAGACGAGGAAGGAATGGGGACCGAAGCTCGCCGCGCTCTTCATCGCTCTGGACGAACAGGCAGAGGTTGTCGAAGTGGAGAGGGGATTGACGGAGAAGGGGGAACTGTTTTTCGTCGAAGGCTGGGTGCCCGGTGACGCACTTTCTTCCATCGTGTCATGCCTGCGCGAACGCTTTGACAGGGATGTGCTTCTTTCCTGGCGCTATCCCTCGGATGACGAGTGGCACAAAGTACCTACAGCGCTATCCAATCCGGGACCGTTCGCTCCCTTCGAACTCTTTCTCAAACTTCTTTCTCCGCCGAAATATTCCGGACTTGATCCTACTGTTCTTATCGGCATTTTTTTCCCCTTTTTTTCCGGTTGTATGGTTGGTGACATCGGTTACGGTTTTTTTATCGCTCTCTTCGGTTTTCTTGCGCGGCGTTTTGGGAAATCCGTGCTTATTTCACACGTTGGAAGCATTCTCTACTTCATCGCGGGATGGAGTATCGCCTGGGGAATTGCCTACGGCGAGCTCTTCGGGGATATGGGACATCGTCTTCTGCACATGAGGCCTCTTTGGGTGGAGCGATCCGAAGCGGTCATGCCGGTGCTCGTTTTCACGGTGGTGTTGGGGCTGGCTCACGTCTGTCTCGGTCACCTCTTGGGACTCATCGAAGGGATTCGTCATCGCCACAAACATCTCTGGATGGAAAAATTAGGTAATCTCGTCATTCTGTCCGGACTTGTCCTAGGGATTGTCATCTTCAAGGGATGGCTTCCCGACAAGCTTTTTTCGGTCTCCCTCTCCGCAGTCATCGTCGGCACGGTGGTTCTTCTCATGGGAGGCGGACTGGGAGGAGTCATCGAATATCTCGGAACCATCGGCAACGTCCTGAGTTACGTGCGAATCGGTGCCATCGGTCTTTCTTCCGCAATTCTCGCCATGGTCGCATCTTCTTTCGTGGATGTTCTCGGTATTTCCATTTTGGGAATCATGATGGCTTTGGCCATGCACCTCCTCAATTTCGTTCTGGCTCTCGCGGGGTCTGGGTTGCATGCTGCCAGGCTCCATTACGTCGAGTTTCTGGGGAAGTTTTACGTCGGGGGCGGTATTGCCTATCGACCGTTCGGGAAAAGGAGGAGTCCTTCGTGGAAAAAGCCCTGATAGCTCTTGCGGCGGCTCTCGCAGTGGGAGTTCCTGCTCTTGCCACTGCCTACGCGCAGGCCAAGATCGGGAGTGCCGGTGCCGGCACCGTGGCGGAGAAGCCGGAAACCGCAGGAACGATGATCATTCTCGAGGCCATTCCGGAGACGATGGTGATTCTCGGTTTCGTCGTGGCCATTATGCTCATTCTTCGCCTCGCCTGAGGACGGGGCAGAAGCGGGAACGGTGGTTTTCGTGTCTCAGAACGATGTGGAAACACGACTTGAGGCGTTCAAAGAGGCCTTGCGCGTGGAATACGAGGTGCGCATAACTTCCGAAAAGCGTCGCATGGAAGAGGAAATCGAGGATCGCGTTGCTGAGCGGCGCCGCCAGGTGGAAAAGCAGGTTGTTCTGTTGAGGCGGGAGATTGCGTCGGAAAAAGCACGTCGCCTTTCCATGCGAAAACGGTTTCTCCTTCAAGCGCTTCGGGATAAAGTGGCTTTTTTGGGAGAAGAAATCCTGAATGCGGTGGAAGAAAAAATAGCGATTCGCCTGAAAGAGGAGAATTCTTCCGGTTCCAGCGCCTCCTCTCTTGAGCGCTTGGTCGCCGAGGCGCTTTTTGTTGCGGGAACCCCCTGCGTTGTTTCCGTTCCACCGGGTGCCGGAGAGAGCCTTTCCTCCAGACCGGAAATCGTTGAGGTCAGGGAAGATATCGACGATCCTTGGGGTGGGTGTACGGTCTACGCTGCCTCGGATAAACGGATATTCATCGAGAATACTCTCCAGACCAGATGGAGACGATGTCGCGCCGAAGTGGGGCGGGAACTTGATCGATTCCTTGTGCCTTTTTTTGAAGAAGTGGATAGGATCTCCAGAGAATTACGGTTATCTTAATGCTTCTCTAAGAGCAAGGTCCACTTCATTTCTTCAGGGTGAGCAATACGCTTCTCTCGCCAGGGGTGGCTTGCGTGGTGTAGAGGCGTTTCTTCTTGAAAGCCGATACGCAAGGGCGTACCGGCTTGAGTTGGTGTCCACCGAAACGTCTTCTCTCAAGCGCCTTGAAACGGCTCTTGCCCTGGGGGTTGCCGAGGAGCTGCACTTTGTGCGATCTCTTGCGCAGGGAGAACCGGCGGCGTTGCTGTCGGTTCTCCTGGCGAGGGCGGATCTGCACAACGGTCGTCTCTTGTTGCGCTCTTTCGCCGTTCCTCGTCGAGATGCTTTGCTTCAGCCTCTCTGGCATGAATACGGCAGTATTTCCGGGGATCTCTACCATGAACTTTGGGAGAGCGCATCGCTTCTTGAACTTTGCGAACGGTGCAGAGCCGTTGTGCATCCTTTTGCCGGAGCTATAGGAGAAGCCGCTGCAGCGCTTGCCCGGGGACATCCTCTTGTAGTGGCTGAACGCAGGTTTCGTCTGGGCATCCTTGAGGCGCTCCGGAGTGAAATCTCTTCTTTCTCCTCCTCCAACGTCGCACGCGTGAGAGAGTATCTCGGTCGTCTCATTGATCTTTGGAATATCGGCATCTGGCTCAGACATCACACGGGCTATGAGGAGACTCCTCATCAGGAAAGCGAGTACGTGCCCGAAGGGTATGCCCTCCCGTCCCACCGTCTCGTCCTCGCCCGTTCCCTCGCGGAAGTGGTTCATGGAACACCTTGGCGTTCCTGGATACGGAATATCGCCGAGACGACGCCCTCAGAATTTCAACGGGCTCTTCACGGTGCTTTTTTGCAGTGGCAAATGGGGCTCATGAGGAAAAACCCCCTTGGCATCGAAGTTGCCATCGGTTATGTGGCCAGACAGATTACGGAGTGGCAGAATCTCAACACCATCGTCGTCGGTGCCGCTCTGGGACTTTCGCCTGACGGTATCCTCGAACGGCTGATCGGAATCAAGAACTGAAAAGGCTGATGTCCATGGACGAGAGAACTTACGAGACACTTGTGCTTGGAACGCGACTCTTCATCGATCTCTGGTCCGTGAAGGGATTTGTTCCTGTCAATTGCGAACATCCCGAGGATGTTCGCACTGTTTGGAGCCGGCTTGTGGAGGAAAGGGTAGCGTTCATCCTCGTCGAGGAGGGATGGTTCGAGCGCCTTCCTCATCCTGTAAAGCAACGGATACACCATATGGGACGTCCCGTGTGGGTTCCTTTTCCCGATATGAAACTCCGAGAGGATTGAGGTGGCGACAATGACGCGAGTCGGCCGTGTACGTGCGGTGGCAGGGCCGGTGATACGCGCCTTCGTTGATTTTCCTGTACGCATGTTCGAAGTCGCTCACGTTGGCGAAACCATGCTCATGGGAGAAGTGATACGCATTCGCGGTGCCGGAGTGGATATTCAGGTTTACGAGGAGACGACGGGAGTGCGTGCAGGAGAGCCCGTGTACTTTTCCGGTCGTCTTTTCGAGGTGGAGCTCGGCCCCGGATTGCTCGGGCAGGTCTTCGACGGCATCGGACGTCCTCTGTACACGCTCGGTAAGGATTCCCTGTGGATTCCGAGAGGGGCTGACGCGGCCACGTTGGACAGGGCGACGCGGTGGGAGTTCGCGCCGTCCGTCGCGGAGAACGCTTTGCTCAAGGCTGGTGATCTCTGGGGTGTCGTGAGGGAAGGGCATGCAATCGAGCATATGTTGATGGCACCGCCCGATTTTCCCGGTGGCGTGGTTCAGAGGATTGCGTCGAAAGGAGTCTATGAGGTAGAGACCCCTTTATGTTTTTTCCAGGATGCGCCTCCCTTTTCCATGATGCAGCGTTGGGAAGTTCGCAAACCGAGGCCTGTGGCGCGGAGGTTTTCCTTGGATGTCCCTCTGGTGACGGGGCAGCGCATTCTCGACACGTTGTTTCCTTTGGCATTGGGCGGTGCAGCGGTCATCCCGGGAGGATTCGGAACGGGAAAGACCGTGACACAGCAGGCTCTTGCAAAATGGTGTAATGCCCAGGTGATCGTCTATATCGGCTGCGGCGAGAGAGGAAACGAAATGACGGAGGTCCTGGAGGAATTTCCCACGCTTGTGGATCCTCATAATGGATTTTCCTTGATGGAACGTATGGTGCTCATCGCCAACACGTCCAATATGCCCGTTGCCGCCAGGGAGGCGAGTATTTATCTCGGCATGTCCATTGCGGAATATTTCCGGGACATGGGGCTCCATGTTGCGATCATGGCGGATTCCACTTCTCGTTGGGCCGAAGCGCTTCGCGAAATTGGAGGACGCTTGGAAGAGATGCCCGGGGAAGAGGGATATCCCGCCTATCTCGGTTCCCGTCTCGCTCAATACTACGAGAGGGCCGGAAAGGTCGCTCCTCTCGGTTTTCCGGAGCGGCTCGGTTCGGTGAGCGTCATCAACGCCGTCTCGCCTCCTGGAGGGGATTTTTCCGAGCCGGTGACCCAGGGAAGCCTGCGTCTCTCCGGAGTCTTCTGGTCTCTCGACAAGACGCTGGCGCAACAGCGGCACTTTCCGGCCATTAATTGGAAGACGAGTTATTCCCTCTACGAGGAACAGATGGATGCCTATTTCGAGAGCCTTTTGGGAAAGAACTGGAAAGAGGGGAAACGATTTCTTCGGGAAACCCTTGCCAGGGAAAAAGATCTCTTGGATTTGGTGCAACTTGTCGGGCGGGATGGCCTTTCCGAAACCGATAAATGGGTGCTCTTTCTCTCGGAACTCCTGCGTGTGGTATACCTGCAGCAGAATGCCTTCGACGCGGTAGACGCATTCTGTTCTCTCACGAGACAGAACGATCTGCTGTGTTTTCTCCGGGACATGGATCTTCTTGTACGTAACCGCATCGACCAGGGACTTCTCTTCGAACAGATCCCGACAGCGGGCATGCGTGTCGAGTTGATCAGGCTGAGAAGCGAGGATGACGAACACTTTCCCCTCGAAATGGCCAAATGGAGCGCCAGATTTTCCAAAGTACTCGACGAGACCGAGGTGATCGCTCTGTGAGCCCTGCAATGAGACCACTCTATCGCGAAGGATATCGGACCGTTCGGGATATCGTGGGTCCTCTGCTTTTCGTCGAAGGGGTACGGAATGCGGGATACGGAGAAACGGTCACGGTGGAAAGCCCTCAGGGCATCGCCACGGGACAGATTTTGCTGGTAGAGGAAGGCTATTGTGCGATTCAGGTCTTCGAGGGAACCATGGGACTCGATGCGCCTCGGAGTACGGTGTATCTCGAAAGAGACATCGTACGGGTCCCCGTGGGAAAGATGCTCATGGGACGCATTCTCGACGGGCGTTTTCGGCCTCTTGACGGCAAACCCGCGCCTCTGGGCGGTGAGTTGATGTCGATTCAGGGAGAGCCGCTCAATCCTACACGGCGAATCGGACCAGATAAGTTCGTCGAAACGGGTATTTCCACCATTGATCTCATGAATACCCTTGTCAGGGGGCAAAAACTGCCGATCTTCTCCGGAGCCGGTCTTCCGGCAGCAAGAATTGCTGCGCAGATCGCCACCCAGGCGCGTGTTCCCGGGAGTGAACAGTCTTTCCTCGTGATTTTCGCTGCTATGGGAGTTACGCAACAGGAAGCGCGCTATTTCATGGATGTTTTTTCAGAAGCGGGTGTCCTTGCTCATGGCGTTTTTTTTCTTAACCTTGCGAGTGATTCCCCCGTGGAGCGGTTGCTCACCCCCCGTATGGCCCTTGCCGTAGCGGAATATTTTGCGTTTACCCTGGAATACGATGTGCTCGTGGTCCTCACGGACATGCTGCAATACTGCGAGGCCCTTCGGGAAATCAGTGCAGCCCGGGAGGAAATGCCAGGCCGTCGCGGTTTTCCCGGCTACATGTATTCGGACCTTTCGACGCTCTATGAACGAGCAGGCAGCGTCAAGGGGAAAAGCGGAAGTATTACGCAAATTCCCATCATCACCATGCCTGATGACGACATGACCCATCCGGTGGTGGACCTTTCCGGGTATATTACCGAAGGACAGATCGTGCTTTCCAGGGATATGAATGAACGCGGTCTCTTTCCTCCTGTGAGTGTCCTTCCCAGCCTGAGCCGGCTGATGAACAAGGGTATCGGACGGGGGAAGACCTTTCCAGAACACAGGGCTTTGGCCGATCAACTCTACGCTTCCTCCGCGAAGGGAAAAGAGCTTGAACGGCTGAAGCTCATCGTCGGAGAAGAAGGCTTGAGTCCCGTGGAACAAAATTACCTCTCCTTTGCAAAACGCTTCGAAGAGCGTTTTGTCCACCAGGGGCAAGAGGATCGTCCGCTCGACAGTTCCATGAGAATAGGCATGGAGTGTCTCTCTCTTCTTCCCAGGGACGAGCTTTATCGGCTTCCCGAAGAGTATCTGCAACGCATGACCGAAGGAAAAGTGACCTAGACATGGTACTTTCTCCGACAAGGGAACAGATGCTCGCGCTGAGGCGCAGGACGGAGACGATTCGGTACGGGATGGGGCTTCTCCAGAAAAAAAGGGATGCCCTTGTTCTCGCGATTGAACAGGAACGACGCCTTTTCGCTTCTCTCGGGAAAAAATTCCGCGATCTCTGTGTGCGCATTTCCATGGTCTATGCGCTGGTCCGTATGTACGAGGGGCAACACATGTTGTCCCTTCTGCATCCGGGACAGATTCCTCTCGTTGTGGTGATGGAACGCCATTCTCTCATGGGATGTACTTTTGCACAGTTTCGTCCTGCCCATTCGGAGGACGAATTGCATCCCTCTACGATGAAATACGATCCCGCACTCGCCTCTATTCATCTTGATGACCTTTTGTCGGCTCTTTCCGATGCGGACGAGATCCTTTGGCGCTATATCAATGTAAGAGCAAAGCTCGTGGCTCTTGAAAGGGACCTGCGAAACACCATGCGGAAAATCAACAACCTGGAACACGCGGTTCTCCCGACGTTGCGGGCAGAATATAAACGAATCCGAGAAATTCTTGCGGAACGGGAACGACAGGACCGATACACTCTGAAGAAGATGTCTCGCAGAAACCGTTTCATCTCCCATGAGCACGAAAATGGGCTATTATAGAAACCCCATCGAACCGGGAATTCTTCTGGAACTGAAGAAAGGGCATCCCTGTGGTTCCCGGATATGGGAGGTCGTGCGTGTGGGAGTGCTGATACGAGTTCGTTGCCGTGTTTGTGGAAGATGCTTGGATATGGAGCCTCTCGCGCTTCGCAGGGCTGTTCTGGGAAAGGTGGAGCAATGAAGCTCGTGATTCTTTCCGTGGGTCTACCTCGGACTGATTGGGCTTTCGAAGGATGTTCTCAGTATGAAAAGAGAATTGGAAAACTTCTTCCTCTCGCTTGGGAAACGGTTCCGGAAGCTCGAGGCATCAAAGATGTCGAGGCTGTGCGAAGAAAGGAAGAAGAGCGGATTCTGCAACGCATCACCGAGAGAGACTATCCGGTACTTCTTGACGAGGCGGGAATATGTCGTTCCAGCAGGGATTTTTCAATATGGCTTTATGAGTGTCTTCAGAGCGTTTCCGGGCGTTTGCTGCTCGTTGTCGGCGGAGCACATGGTGTGGGGGAACGAATCAAGAGCCGCGCAATGGAAAGAGTCTCTCTTTCTCCCATGACGTTCCCTCATGAGCTCTGCCTTGTTCTTCTTTTTGAACAACTCTATCGGGCTGTTTCCATTCGTCATGGAATGCGGTACCATCATTGACCGCGTCAGTCTTTCGGAGAAGGAGTGTGGTGTGTGGTGAAGATGGATAAATTGTTCAAACAGGCTCAAAAGATGCAGGCCCAAATGCTTCAGATCCAGGAACGTCTTGCGGAGGAAAAAGTGGAGGGTGCGGCCGGAGGGGGCATGGTGCGCGTTGCGGCGAACGGCCAGGGAGATATCCTTTCCGTCACGATCTCGCCCGAAGTCATCGATCCCCAGGATCCGGAGATGCTGGAGGATCTCGTTCTTGCCGCGGTGAACGAGGCGTTGCGTCTCAGCAAGGAATTGACTAATCAGCGGATGGGGCAACTCACCGGGGGTATGGGGCTCAACGTACCCGGGCTCTTTTAGAGAGTGCCATGCCCTTACCGGAGCCCCTGGAAAAGCTCGTCGCGCTTTTCGAGAAATTCCCCGGAATCGGAGAGAAAAGTGCCCGGAGAATGGCCTTTTTCGTTCTCCATCAGAGTCAGACCTATGCACAGGAACTTGCTGCGGCCCTGATCGACCTCCGCTCTCGTCTGGCGCCGTGTTCTGCTTGCGGTAACATGACGGACATCGATCCCTGTTCCCTTTGCCGGGATCCCATGCGGGACAAAAAGACTCTCTGTGTCGTCGAAACAGCGGAGGATCTCATCAGTATCGAGCAAGCTGGAATCTATTTCGGCCTCTATTTTGTATTGGGGGGAAGGGTTTCGCCTCTGGATGGAGAAGAGTTGTCCCCGGAGAGGCTGGATGCACTGCTTTCCAGAGTGGAGAACCTTGCGACGGAAGAGATTATCGTCGCCACGAATCCGAGAGTCGAAGGTGATTTGACCTATTATTCCGTTCTGGATGCACTGAAGGATTTCGAAGGAAAAATTACCCGTCTTTCTTACGGTCTCCCCGTGGGGGGAAGTATCGGTTTTGCGGACAGGGTAACGCTTCATGCGGCGCTGGAGAGCCGAAGGGAAGCACCGAAAAACGGAAACCAACAGAAGGGGAGGTGAATCGCGTTCATGGAACATGGTCTTGTCGTCATCCTCAGAGGAGTTGTTCGTACGCTGTTGTCCTTTCTCGGTGGTTTTGCGGGGTACCAATTGGCGCAGTACTTGCGCGACCAGGTTTTTCAGGAGATCCCTCTGCTCAGAAATTACTGGCCCTGGGGGAATTTCTCGGCAAATATCGCGTTTCTCGGCTTCCTTATCATTCTTATGGCGGGTATAGGATATCTGGCGACACCCTTGTTTCTTCGGGCGTTGCTGCGATTTGGTCTGCTTTTTGAGAGCCAGCTCCAGTCCATCAGTTGGACGGATCTCACCGTAGGCATCGTCGGGCTCATCATCGGTCTTCTTGTAGCCAATCTCCTTGCACTGCCCTTTGCGGATTTTCCCGGCGTGGGCAGTTACATTGCAGTATTGTTGAACGTTGTTTTGGGATACACGTTTGTCCGCATCTTTCTGAAACGCCGTGAGGATATCGTGAACATGGTCTCCACCGTCGGCGAATTGAAGGGGAGAATTCTGCCGAAGGTCCGGCGGATCCGGGGGGGAAAGGAAGAAAAAGAGATCACCCTCTCCAGCGATGGCATGGATGTCAAGATTCTAGACACCAGTGTGGCCATCGACGGAAGAATTCTCGACGTCGCTTCAACGGGATTTCTCGAAGGCATACTCGTCCTGCCCAGGTTTGTGCTCACGGAACTCCAGGGTGTGGCGGATTCTTCGGATCCTACCCGAAGAACCAGGGGACGGAGAGGTCTTGATGCCGTCAACGAACTGCAGAAACTCGCTACCCTGCGAGTGGAGATCCTGGAGATTTCTCTCAAGGAGCTGCAGGTCGATTCCGTAGATCAGGGTTTGGTGGCCTTGGCGAAGCAGATCTCGGGGAAAATCATCACGACGGACTACAATTTGAACAAAATCGCCCAGATCCAGGGGATTTCCGTGTTAAACGTCAACGATCTGGCGAATGCACTCAAACCCATGCTTCTTCCGGGAGAAAGCGTCACGGTCGACCTCATTCGGGAGGGGAAGGAGCCGCATCAAGGTGTGGGCTATCTCGATGATGGGACCATGATTGTCGTCGAGGAAGGGGACCGCTATGTAGGGCGGCGGGTCGACGTGGTGGTCACGTCCATGCTGCAGACGTCGGCGGGTCGTATGGTGTTCGGAAGGTTGCGGAGGGATTCGCACCTGTAATGGATGCCTCCTTTATTATCGTTGCCTCGGGAAAAGGAACACGTATGGGAGGGACTCCAAAGCAGTTCTGTCGGCTTGGTTCCATGCCCATGTGGAGATGGAGTGCCTTTGTTGCGAACGCGCTCTTTCTTGAAGGCATTGTCGGGGAATGTGTTCTTGTCATTCCTGAGGGGAAAACAATGACCTCGGATGTCGATTGTTTTGAGATGCCATTGCGTTTCGCCCCAGGTGGAATGGAACGGGCGGATTCTGTCTTGTCCGGCCTTCGAGAGGCATCGGGGGAAATGGTTCTCGTGCACGATGCGGCACGTCCCTTTGTTTCGACCGATCTCTGCAGGCGCCTTCTTCTCGCCGCCGGCGAAGGAGGCGCTGTTCCCGTTTTGCCTGAGACGGACGCGCTCAAGCGCATATCGGAGGCCGGCGAAGTGATGCCCGTTTCCAGGGAAGGGCTTTTCAGAACACAAACACCGCAGGTCTTTCCTCGCCATCTCTTGCTCGGTGTCCTCGAGCGGGCGGAGCGCGGGGCAAAGGATGAAGCGGAGGCATGGATTGCGGCGGGCATGCCCCTCACGACCGTTCCAGGGGAAAGAAAGAATTTCAAGATCACCTACGAAGAGGACATGACAATGGCGCAGATGCTGGCGAGAGCACAGGCAAAGGATGTCCTTCGGACAGGTCACGGGTACGATGTGCATCCTCTCGTACCTCACCGTCCACTCCTGCTTGCGGGGGTACGCATTTCCTCTGCCTTGGGGCTCCAGGGGCATTCCGACGCCGACGTGATCGCCCATTCCGTCGCCGACGCGTTGCTCGGGGCGGCAGGAGAACAGGATCTGGGAACGCTCTTTCCCGCCTCGGAAGAACGTTACCGGAATGCGGATAGTATGTTGCTTTTGGACGAAGTGTGCAGGCGCATTTTCTCCAGGGCGTGGATCGTGGAGTGGGTGGATGTCACGCTGATAGCTCAGGTTCCTCGACTGGGGGCCTTTGTCCCGGAGATTGAATCCGCGTTGAACGCTGTTTTCAACAGGGTTTGGAAGGAAAACTCCGGGGGGAAGACGAACCGGTGTGTACACGTAAAGGTAAAATCCGGAGAGCACGTGGGAAGTGTCGGCAGAGGCGAGGCCATGGTGTGCCATGCAGTGGCCACGCTTCGTCGGTTCGAAAACGAAGCGGATCAGATATGACCG
>NZ_JARKPW010000088.1:0-1711 GCF_029975095.1 Aminiphilus sp. | reverse complement strand
GGAGAGCACTGCGGCGATGCAGAGGCGCTGCTTCTGGCCGGCTGAGAAGTGTTCCACGTTGCGGTTGCCGAAGTCCAGCAGGTCAACGGAGGTCAATGCCTCCACGATACGCTCGTTTATTTCCGCCGAAGGGAGGAGGAGGTTCTCCGGCCCGAAGGCGACCTCGTCGAATGCGGTGGCGCAGAGCAGTTGCGATTCTGCGTTCTGGAAGACCAGTCCTACCAGGGAGAGGACCTCTCCCCGGCCGGTTGTTCCGTCTCCGAAGGTGACGCTTCCGTTCAGGATCCCCTCGTGGAGCAGATCCTTCAGGGCCAGGAGAAGGGTGGTCTTGCCGCAGCCCGAATGGCCGGTGAAACAGACGCATTCCCCAGCCTCTACCCGGAAGGAGATGTCTTTCAGGGCCGGGGTCCGTTCACCGTCATAGGTATAGGTAAGGTTGTCGACTTCGAGCATGGGATGAGCGCGGGATCCTTTCCGGTTATGCCGTCCGGAAAAAGTAACGGTGGGGAGTGCCCCCTCCGTTCTATCCTGTTTCCGGAGAAAACCGGGTGGAAGATGTTCAGATGCGGAATTCCAGGCCGCCGAAAATGAAGCGGCCCGGCTGGGGAAAGCCGTAGCTGGTCTCGTAGTTTTCGTCGAACAGGTTGTCGACCCCGATATACACGGAGAGCCTGTCTTTCAGGAGCTTCTGGGTCAGCTTCACGTTCACCACCGCGAAATCGCTCATGGATGCCTTGCGCACCGGGGTGACGCTGTTCTTGGTGTAGGTATACTGGTCTCCCGTGAAGAGGAAGGCGATATACGGCGTCAGTCCGAAGTCGAAGTCGTATTTCCCCTCCAGTGTGACCCGATGGGCGGGAGTGTACTGGAATTCGTCCCGTCCCGGCGTCGTGTCCTCCGAGTCGGTATAAGTGTAGGACGCCCGCAGCAGAAGCTTCGGAACAATGTTCGTCTCCCCGGAAAGCTCGATCCCCTTGAACCGGTATTCCGCGTGGTTTTCGTTCTTTTCGGTGGTATCGTCTTTCTGGATGAAGTTCTTGGCGGTGGTGTAGAAACCGGTCAGGCCGACCTTGCTCTTGCCGGGGAGCTTCTGCTCCACCCCCACCTGCCACAGGTACGCCCGTTCCGGCTGCAGGGACGGGTTGTCGCTGGGTTTTTCGTACAGCTGGCGGATGGAGGGGAAGCGGATGTTGCGCTGGAAAGCGGCCTTGAGGCGGGTGTCCCTGGCCACATCGTAGTGGACGCTGGTCAGGAGGCTCCAGCCGTTGTCGCTCCGCTCGTCCCGATCCTGCCAGTGATGACCGTAGCCGATGACGAGGCCGAAGTCTTTCAGGGGGGAGACTTCGTACTCCACGGACGCGGAATAGAGGGAAACGCTCTTGCTTTCGTCGTCATAGGTGAAGGTGTCCGGCGCGGTGGTGGTGAACCCGTTATTGTCCCACCCGTCCTTTTCGACGGAGAGTCCCATGGTTATTACGCCGGCCTTTCCCATGTCGTACTTCGGCTGCAGGGAGACGCCGATGACGTCCGATGAGGAATCGTAACGGTAGGAGCCGTTCGCCCTGGTCCAGGAGGTCATGTACTGGTCGTCGTACTGGGTTTCCAGCTGGTCCAGCTGGTTGAAAAAGAACCACGAGCGGAGGCTGAACCGGTCCGTGGCCTGGTAGTCCATCGCCAGTTGTACGGAGTAGCCGTTGAGATCGTTCACGCG
>NZ_JARKPW010000183.1:0-3843 GCF_029975095.1 Aminiphilus sp. | reverse complement strand
CTGGAGAGAAGCCACCCCAGAGCAGTTCCTGCCAGGAAAAGAAGAGGCAGAACCACGGCGAGAATCTGCAGGCTCAGGCGAAGGGCGGATACCATGAGAGAGTCTTGTTTATTCCCGGGCCGGATCGAAGCCCGCCTTTTCCCACAGGGGAGCGGCCTCGGAAGAGCGGAGCCAGCGCCAGAACTCCGCGGTGACGTCCGTGGCAGTATTCTTCACGAGCCCTCCGAAATAGCGCGCCGGAGGCGAGGAAACCCGCACGAATCCACCACCCAGCTCCTGTGCCGTCCCCAAGGCGACAAAAGCCAAATCAGCCCCTCCACTCTTCACCGCCAGAGCTGTTTTCAGGATATCCCCGGCGATGACGAGCCGTTTCTCCTGCTCCAGAACCTGGAACATTCCCTCGCGGATAAGCCATTCCTTCGCCAGTTCTCCGAGGGGGGCCGCCGCCGGATCCGCGATGGCCACCTTCATCGTGGATTCTTTCAGCATCTCCACTGTCGGTGCACTTTCTTTGGCCCACCAGAGTACCAGGGGCGATTCTGCGTAGGGGTGGACGTCCGTGAGCAACCCCTTCGACTCGAGGTGCCGCGCCCATTTCTCGTTGGCGCTGAGGAAGAGAGTGAAAGGCGCTCCCGCTTCGATCTGGGCGGCGAGTTTTCCCGAGGCTCCGTTGACGAGCGTAAGGCGATTTCCCGTGGTGGAGGAAAATTGTTCGGCGAGTTTTTCCATCGTCGGTCCCAGGCTTGCTGCCACCGCCACGGATTCTTCCGCAGCGACGGACATTGAAGCGCACAGAGAAAGGCCGAGGCAAAGAACGAGAATCTGGACAAGACGCTGATCTCGCAGGTACCGCATAAAAATCCCCTCCTTCGAATATGCAATCTTGTTGCATTTCATGCAGTATAACAGTGTCGGATATGTTTTTCCATTCTGTCCATCCGGTCGAATTCGGCCAAAAAGGCCGGCAGCTTCTTCACAAAGGCCTTTACCAGAACGTGGACGCTGAAAAGGGTTCTTCCGGGAGGAACGATGTCCTGTGATGCGATGTGCTACAATGCTTGACGAAGTAAGAGGCAATCAGGCGATCTGGAAAGGAGGCCGGGAGAGATGAGAGGAACTGGAAGAAGGTTGCTTTTGTGCGCAATGGTATTGGGGGTGGTATTGTGGCTCTGTGAGGGAGCGGGCACGGCCGGGGCATCTCAGGCAGTGCTTGAGGGGCGTGTGGTGGATTCCTTCCGCACTCCGGTTGTGGGAGTGCAGGTCCATGTATGGGACGGGCGGGCGACGCACACGGCCGTTACCAATGCCGAAGGGATGTTTTCCCTGGTGGGATTGACCATGGACCGGGATCTCTCGGTACGCTGGGTGCGCAAGGGGCAGCGGGATGTCCGCCTCGATGGGGTGCGTCTCCGGAAAGAGGGTGCCACGGTCCTGAATCTTTCCTACGGGGACACTCGCGTTGGCGGAGACGTGGTGGTGCGTCTCGCCTCGAACCCCTCTACGGGGTACGGGTGGACCGTATTTCAATCCAGTGACCCGAAGGTAGCGGTTCTCTCGGGGAGTCTTTTCGAACCGCCAGGTGATCCTTCCAATCGGGGACGTGCGGGAGCCTCGGGTTCGGCACTCTGGATTTTTCATGCCGTCGGAAAGGGAGCGAGCACGATGGTCTTCCGTTACGCACGTTCCTGGGAGGACCTCCCGCCCCTTCGGACGCACGTCTACGCGCTCACCGTAAAATAGGAAAGGCGGGTGCTCTTTTCAGGGCAAACGTCTTCTTTCCCGGTAAATCCGTGGAAAAGTAAAGAGGCAAACTTTGAAGAAAAAACTCGTGGGTTTCCTTCGGGCAGAGGACGTCATTACGGCAGGGAAGTGAGGTGGTCTGAAGAAGGAGAGAGTATCGCGTGAAACGGAACGTTCCCCGTTGTGCCTGCTTCCCGCAGATGTTTCCGGTGATACTTCGACAACGGTTTCTAGTGCGAAGCAGGGGTTTCTCGGCGTGGTGTCGATCACCGGTCATCCGGAAACGAGTGGCCGGGGTGAAAAAGGAAAGGAAGTGTTGTCCATGTCTGCCTGCGGTAAAACACGATGTGCCCGTGTTCTTATTCTTCTGGGGGTTCTGATTCTTGCCTTTGTAGCTCCGGTTTTTGCGGATGCGGGCAGGGTGGCTCCGCTGAATCCCGACTATCTTGCGTACCGGCAGCAGGTGGCTGCCGGTGCCTTGCTGAAGGCCCGGACGGAAAGCGGTTATCCGCTCGGATATCGCCCGGCGCCGGGCGATCTTTCCCATATCGATCCCTCGACCATTGTGTTTCCGGGGCTTCACGTGAAGGCCATCCCCGCCGCCTACGATTTGCGCACCTACGGATACGTCACGGCGGTACGGGATCAGAACCCTTACGGCACGTGCTGGGCTTTCGGAACAATGGCGTCTCTGGAGTCCACGTTCAAAAAAGCCATGGGGGACGTGGAGGATTTCTCCGAGTGGCATCTCGCCTATTTCGTGTACCAGGATGAGAGCGCCTCCAAGCCGTCTTTCACATAGAATTCCGTTGATGTCGACGAAGACCCGATTTTCGATCAGGGAGGCAATGTGACACAAGCCACGGCGCTCCTCGCCCGGTGGTCCGGCGCGGTGGACGAGGCGGACCGCCCCTATCAGAACGTCAAACCCTGGCTTGAAGCGAGTCGCCCCAAGGCGACGGACCCCGTGGCGAAACATCTGGAGCAGGTGTATTACCTCGGTGCCACCTTCGATGCGACGACGGTGAAGAACGCCATCCTCACCTACGGTGCCGTGGCCGTCCGCATCGTCTGGAACGACGCGGCATTCAACGCTACAACAAACGCCTATTACAACGCCCCCGGAACCGGAGGCGGGCATATCGTGGCCATCGTCGGCTGGGACGATGCCTACGCGGCGACGAACTTCGGCACCGATCCTGGCTCCAATGGTGCGTGGATCGTGAAGAACAGCTGGGGCACGAGCTGGGGTGCATCGGGGTACTTCTATCTTTCGTATGCGGAGCCCACTCTGGGGTACCCTGCGGTCTTTGTCGGCGCGGACAAGACGAATTTCGACAGGATCTACGATTATGACTCATTGGGCCGGGTCACGGGGTATGGATATACCAGCACGACGGGCTGGTTCGCCAATGTCTTCACCTCCCAGGGGAGTTCGTTGGGAACCTCTGCGGCGACCCAGGAGGTGTTGAAGGCCGTGGCCTTCTATGCCTGGTCGGCGAATGCGACATTCCGCGTCGAGATCTGGACGGGTGGTGCTGCGGGTAACCCCATGAGCGGAACGCGGCAACTGGTGCATACGGGCACGCTCGAAGTTCCCGGGTATCACACGGTGAGACTGCCCCAGGACGTGGTGCTTCCGACGGGGACGCGCTTCGCCGTGGTGGTGGAACTGACCACGCCGGGGTATAATTTCCCCATTCCCATCGAGAACCCCGAAGTCGGCTACAGCGACAAGGCGTCGGCTTTGGCGGACCAGAGCTACATCAGCGCTGCAGGAACGACCTGGACGGACATGACGACGGCCATGGCGAACACGAACGTCTGTCTCAAGGCCTTCACGACTTTCGAGGATGTGCCGATCACGCCGACGGTGACGGGTACCATCACGCCTACCCTTTCTCCCACCCATGGCGGAAGCGGTGGTGGCGGTGGATGTGACATGGGCATGGCCCCGGGCTTGGTGCTGCTTCTTCTCCCGGTGGCGCTGTTCCTGAAAAAATGATCCGGTAGGAGTTGTGCGAGGGAGTTCCCGGGGAGCCGTCCTCAGAGAGTTCAAGGAAATTTCCGAAGCGCTCCGCGCGCAGGAACAGAAGAGGGCCC
>NZ_JARKPW010000082.1:0-4672 GCF_029975095.1 Aminiphilus sp. | reverse complement strand
GCGGGCGATCTCCGCGTCCACGTCAAGAAACTCCGACACTTCCAAATGAGCCACCGCCTTCGGTAGGACGGCGGAGAGTGAGCGGGGCAGATTTGCCGCCTCTCCGAGAATGGGAAGAGTCTCCACCCGGGTGAGCAGACGAACAAGGTCCTCGCAGGAAGCGAGAAAGCGCCGGTCCTTTTCCTCGGGTACGACCAAAACAACCTGAGGCGCTACAGTCTGGGGAGACAGGCGTGCCTCTGCCCGGAGATTGCGAATATTCTTCACCAAATCCTGGAAAAACGCCATGTCGTCGTCTTCGTTGAGGTGGAGAGGGATACACTCCGGTTTCGGCCAGTGCGATTGCTCAATGGAAGCCTCGTCGAATCCGAAGGCATGCCAGAGTTCTTCCGTGACAAAGGGGATGACGGGATGAAGCAGCTGCAGTGTCACATGAAAGACTTCCCGCAGGACCTCCCGGGTAGCGCGTTGCCTCTCCGGCCCCTCTTCGCCTCGCAACGCAGGTTTCGCCATTTCCAGATACCAATCGCAGAGTTCGCCCCAGACAAACTCGTAGAGCCCACGTGCGGCCTCTCCGAAGAAATAACCGTCGAGATGCCGTGTCGTCGACATCACCATTTCCCTTGTCCTTGAAAGGATCCACCGGTCGTGGAATCGAAGTCCGGTGCCCTTTTCCAGAGAAAGGAGCCCGCGTTTCTCCGAAGAAGGCGTTTCGTCCTCCAGGTTCATCAGGGCAAACCTGGAGGCGTTCCAGAGTTTGTTCAGAAAGAAACGATACGTTTCGATCCTTGAAGCGCTCAGGAAGATGTCCCGTCCTTGCGTCGTGAGTGCCGCGAGCGTGAGCCGAAGGGAGTCCGCACCATATTGCTCAAGGATGTCCACCGGGTCGATCACGTTTCCCATGGACTTGCTCATTTTCTGCCCCTGTTCGTCCCGGACGAGCGCGTGGATGTACACGTCCCGGAAGGGAACGTCATCCATGAACTCCAATCCCATCATGATCATGCGCGACACCCAGAAGAAGATGATGTCGAATCCGGTGATGAGAAGGGATGTGGGATAATAACGAGCCAATTCCTCCGTCCGCTCGGGCCAGCCGAAAGTGGAAAAAGGCCAGAGCGCGCTGCTGAACCACGTGTCGAGCACATCTTCTTCCTGAGTAAGCTGTGTGCCGCCGCATTTCCCGCATTTTTTCGGTGTCTCGTTCGCCACGAGAATGGCACCGCACTCTCCACACGTCCAGGCGGGAATCCGATGTCCCCACCAGAGCTGCCTGGAGATGCACCAGTCCCGGATATTCTCCATCCACTGGAAGTACGTGCTCGCCCACTGCTCGGGCACCCAGCGAATACGTCCGTCCTTGACCGCCTGGACTCCGGCCTCCGCGAGGGGTTTGGCGCGGACGAACCACTGTTCGGAAAGATAGGGTTCGATGATTGTCCGGCAGCGGTAGCAGTGTCCCACCGCATGGTCATGTTCCTCCATCCGCAGCAACAGATTCTTCGCCTCAAGATCGCGGACGACGGCGGCCCTGGCCTCGAAACGATCGAGCCCGGCGTACTTCCCCGCTCTGTCGTTCATGATTCCTTTGTCGTCCACGACCTGGATCTGTTCGAGATCATGCCGTAATCCCACAAGGAAATCGTTCGGATCGTGGGCGGGTGTGATTTTGACGCATCCCGTCCCGAACTCGGGGTCCACCATATTGTCCTCAATGACGGGGACAGGCCTGTCCACAAGAGGAACGAGGACGGTTCTTCCGATGAGGTGGCGATTTCGCTCATCTCTGGGGTGCACTGCAATGGCGACGTCGCCGAGGATCGTTTCGGGCCTCGTCGTCGCAACGGTGACACCGGCGGACGCATCATCTCCTTCCCGTCCTTCGTCGGCGAAGGGATAGGTTACGAAATAGAGTTTACCGGGCGTTTCCTCGTGTTCCACCTCAAGATCGGAGAGAGCCGTGTTGCATCGAGGACACCAGTTGATGATGTATTTCCCTTTGTAAATCAGATCCTTTTCGTAGAGCTTCACGAAAACTTCACGAACGGCCCTGGAAAGTCCTTCGTCCATGGTGAAGCGCTCTCGCCGCCAGTCGCAGGAGGCGCCGAGCTTCTGGAGCTGACGGATGATTCGGCTTCCGTACTGTTCCTTCCACGCCCAGACCCGCTGTTCGAAGGCCTCTCTTCCTATGTCGTGACGGGAAAGGCCTTCCTGGGACAAGTGTCGCTCCACAACGTTCTGCGTGGCGATTCCCGCATGGTCCGTTCCGGGAAGCCAGAGGACGTTGCATCCGCACATACGTTTGTAACGACAGACGATATCCTGAAGTGTATTGTTCAGAGCGTGTCCCATGTGGAGTGAACCGGTGACGTTGGGAGGAGGGATGACAATGCTGAAAGCTTCGCCCTCGGCGCCGGCTTCGCCGTGGAAGAGCCCTCGCGCCGTCCACCAGGCGTACCATTTGTCTTCGATGGGAGCTGGATCGTAGGCTTTGCCGATTTCCCGCGTTGCGTCCACCATATACCCTCCTCTGTCATATCAAGCCTCAGCGGCTTGACCGGAAGCGTTTTGGCTCGAAAAAGCCGTGAGGAACAGTTTCAATTCTTCCACGCCCAACCCGGAAGTGGCACCGGTAATATGCGGTACCGTCCTCGTAAAAACACTCCGGGAAAGGTAGCGCTCCAGGTACTCCCTGTGCTTTCCCCGGGCGATCTTGTCGGCTTTCGTGAAGACGACCTGTACCGGAATGTCGTTTCCGCGGGCCCATTGCTGGAAAATCCGGTCGTTGTCCAAGAGCCCGTGCCGAAAATCGACGAGTTGGAGCACGAGATCGAGGGATTCTCTGCGGAGCAGGTAGGCCTCAACAAGCATTTTCCATTCCTGCTGCTCGTTCTTGCCCCGTTTCGCGAAACCGTACCCGGGAAGATCCACCAGCAAAAATGCGACTTTCTCGGACGCGCAGGTGACGGAGAAAAAATTGATGCTTCGAGTTTTTCCGGGCGTGTTGCTCACGTGAGCGAGACGTTGTCCGAGAAGCTTGTTCACGAGTGTTGATTTCCCCACATTGGATCGTCCCACCAGTGCGATCTCCCGAAAACGGGCGGGTGGAAACTGCGCGGGCGTGTAACACGTGGCCAGAAGGCCGGCTTTCCAGACGATCATGCCTTTTCTTCCAAGAGTGCCGTGCGGAGCACTTCCGAAACGTGCTGCACCAGAATGAAGTCAAGCCCGCGTCGCACCCAGGGAGCGAGACTTTCAAGGTCAACCCTGTTTCCCTCGGGGAGAATGACCTGCCGGATACCCTGCCGCTTTGCCGCGAGGACTTTTTCCCGGATTCCTCCCACAGGGAGGACGTTTCCTCGGAGCGTGATCTCGCCCGTCATGGCGAACTCGTGCCGGACTTGCCTGTGGGAGAGAGCCGAAAGAATACCTGTGGCGAGCGTCACTCCGGCGGAGGGACCGTCTTTCGGGATGGCGCCTTCCGGAACGTGCACATGGAGGTCCGTTTCCTCCCAGGAAATCTCTGGAATGCCAAGGGCATCGGCATTGGCCTTGATGTATCCGAGGGCTGTCCGAGCCGATTCTTGCATGATATTTCCCAGGTTTCCAGTGAGCGTGATGTTCCCCTTCCCTTTCATCGTCACCGTCTCGATGACCAGAACGTCCCCACCCGTTTCAGTCCAGGCGAGGCCGATGACGGTTCCTTCGCTGGGTTCTTCGGGAATACGGGTATCCTTCGTGAGAGGAGGCCCCAGATAGGTCTTGATCTGTGCTGCGGTGACCTTGAGGGGGAGCGTCTTTCGCTCTTTTCTCTCATCTGCTTCGACGATCTCCCTCGTAGCTTTTCTGGCAAGCTTCGAGAGTTGTCGTTCCAGATTCCGCACCCCGGCCTCGCGAGTGTATTCACCGACGATTTTCTTGATCGCCTTGTCGTAAACGAGAACATCCTCCTTCGTCAGACCGTGTTCGTGGAGAACCTTCGGCAGAAGGTGCCGCCTGGCGATGTGAAGCTTCTCTTCCAGGACATAGCCGGGAATGTGAATCACTTCCATTCTGTCGAGCAACGGACGCGGAATGGTATGCGCCACATTCGCGGTGGTCAGAAAAAGGACTCGGCTGAGATCGAAAGGAACCTCCAGAAAATGATCGGTGAAGAGATGATTCTGTTCCGGATCGAGCACTTCCAGTAGCGCCGCTGCGGGGTCACCGCGAAAATCCACGCCGATTTTGTCGATCTCATCAAGAAGCATCACGGGATTTTTGGTGCCGCAACTTCGAATCTTCTGGATGATCCGCCCGGGAAGCGCTCCCACGTAGGTTCGCCGGTGTCCGCGGATCTCCGCCTCGTCGCGCATGCCTCCAAGAGACATGTTGACGAATTTCCTGTTCAGTGCTCTCGCGATGGAGCGCCCAAGGGACGTCTTGCCCACGCCGGGAGGTCCGACAAAGCAGAGGACCTGTCCCCGCACATCCTGGCGTGCTCTCTTACGGACGGCGAGGAATTCGAGAATCCTTTCCTTCACCTCTTCAAGGCCGTAATGGTCTTCCTCAAGCACATCCTTCGCGACGGCAAGATCGAGTCGATCCTTGGACTGCTTCTGCCACGGCAGGGAAACGAGCCAGTCGATGTAGGCCCGCACCACCGTAGCCTCCGCCGACATGGGAGGCATTT
>NZ_JARKPW010000080.1:0-15570 GCF_029975095.1 Aminiphilus sp. | reverse complement strand
CCTCTTCTGTGGCTCATTCCGATGCTTCTTTGCGGTGTCGGGATCGTGATGATCGCGTCCTCGTCCAGCGGGGCGGCCATTGATGTTTATGGGAGCCCCTATGCTCTCGGAGCCAAACAGTTCGTTTGGCTTCTCATCGCTTTGGGTGCCATGGTCTGTGGATATGCCATTCCTGTAGGATTTTGGTACAGAACGAGCGGACTCTTGTGGATATTGGCGCTCATGTTGGCGCTTCTTACGCTTTTCACTCCTCTCGGCGTGACTGTCGGTGGGGCTCGGAGGTGGCTTCGTCTCGGACCATTGCCTATCCAGACATCGGAACTTCTTGCCTTCACTCTCGTGATTCACGTGGCGAAAAAAATCACAGGAGAGGAACAGGAGCGAAGCGAAGCTTTCCGACGCTGCATGGGAATAGTCCTTCTCACTCTGCCCTTGGTGCTTCTGCAGCCTGATATGGGAGGAACTCTTCTCCTTCTCGCGCTGGCCATGGGGCTTTTCGTTGAGGCTTGGGGTTGGTTTTATCCTCTTTGTACGGGTGCGCTGTCCCTCTTGGCAGTTGCCCCTCTGATCCTTTTCAAAGGGTATCGCATGCGCCGCATCCTTGCACTTGTTGATCCCTGGTCTGATCCATTAAACACAGGATTTCAAGTCATTCAAGGATTGATTGCCTTTGCCAACGGAAATTTGTGGGGTTTGGGGGTTGGGCACGGTCTTCAGAAGCTGCAGTACCTTCCGGCGGCACATACAGATTTTATCTTTGCTGCCATTGGAGAAGAACTGGGGCTGCTCGGTACGCTTTTTGTTCTCTTTCTGTTCTTTCTGTGGATTTGGAGGGCTTGGTCCGTATATATCCTCCTTCCGTGGGGATTTGAACGGTCACTCTTGTGGGGAATGGTGCTTTCCATCGTGCTTCCTCTTCTCATCAACGTGGGGGGTGTCACCAAGGTTATCCCGTTGACGGGGATACCACTCCCCTTTGTCAGCTACGGAGGAAGTGCCTTGGTCATGGCCTGGATGCGGACGGGCATTATTTTGCGTCTGGCCAGGGAGAGCCGATCGTGACGCAGCACGTGGAGAAAGAGCGCGTGCCTTTTCTTCTCGTCTCCGGGGGAACCGGGGGACATCTCTGGCCCGCGATTGCTTTCGGGGGATGGATGGAAAGACATTGCAGAGGACACCAGCCGGTATTTCTCTCCGGACAACGGAAACTGGAGCAAGAGATTTTTCAAGCGTGCGGCGTCCCCTATCTCTCTCTGAATATAGTTGGTTCACCGTTGGATTTCTCTGCGACAAACCTCCTTCAAAGATGGTATGCTTTGGGAGGAGCGGTAAGAACATCCGTAAAATTGCTCAAAGAGCGCCATTTCGGCGCGGTGTTGCTTTTTGGTGGATATGTGAGTTTCCCCATGCTTCTCGCAGCTCTTCTATGCCGTGTCCCTGTGGCGATTCATGAACAGAACGCCTACGCGGGAAAAGTCACTCGCTTGGCGGCTTTTTTTCGGGTTCCCGTGCTAAGCGGGTGGTCTGCGTGTCGTCCGTTGTCGAGAGATTTTTTCACGTGTGTCGGCGTTCCAGTGCGGCGGTTTCGGCATTTGCAAAATTCCGAGGCATGGAATACACTTGTGCGCGGTGTGGTTTTTCGGGAGGGACCGACGATCCTCATTTTTGGAGGGTCGCTGGGAAGCCGGAAACTGGAGCAATTGGTGCGTAATATAGCTCAGTTGCCCCCTTTTCGCGAATGGACGTTCCTTTTCGTCACGAAAGGCGACAACTTGCCGAAGGTGGTGGGGAACTGTGTCTTTGTTCCTCAGCGTTGGGATCCGTCGCCATTTTACTCGCTTGCTACTGCTGCTATTGTTCGAGGAGGCGCATCCACGCTAGCGGAAATGAAAGATCAACGTATTCCCTGTGTGGTCGTTCCTTGGGTGCATGCCAGTGACGCGCATCAATTGTGGAATGCTCGAGCCTTTGTGGATGCCGGCGGAGGGGTGCTCTGGCAGGAGAATGAATCCATGGCTGCCTTTGGCGCGGCGCTTCTTCACGTTGTGAAAACGATGCAT
The DNA here is from genome assembly GCF_029975095.1 of Aminiphilus sp. Classification (NCBI taxonomy): domain Bacteria; kingdom Thermotogati; phylum Synergistota; class Synergistia; order Synergistales; family Aminiphilaceae; genus Aminiphilus; species Aminiphilus sp. The sequence continues at coordinate 13,510 of NZ_JARKPW010000080.1, read as the reverse complement.
GGTCGAACCGGAACCTCCAATGATACGACTTCATCAGAATCAGAAAGAATTTGTGAACATCTTTACGAAAAAGTGATCGCGTTGACCATGAAGGGAGATGTCCCGAATGGAAGGACAAGGACTCATGCTCAAGAGCCTTCATAACGTGCACCTCATGGGCATTGGTGGTGCTGGAATGAGTGGTCTCGCTCGGCTTCTCCACGAGATGGGGTTTGCCGTGAGCGGATGTGATGTGACGTCCACGTCGTATGTGGAGAGAGTTCTCGAAAGAGGCATTCCTGTTTCTCTCGGGCATTCCGCAGACCATCTGGAAAATTACGGCGTGGAGCTTTTGGTATATAGCAGCGCCATCGCCCCCACGAACCTCGAACTGCTTACGGCTCGGGAACGCGGTATTGCCGTTGCGCGGAGAGCTGAAATTCTCAGTATGCTTTTCAATGAAAGACAAGGAATCGGTATTGCGGGTACGCATGGCAAGACAACGACATCTTCGATGATAGGCTTAATTCTCGAGACGGCAGATCTCTCACCTACGCTCGCCATTGGAGGCGAGCTCTGTGATATCGGAGGCAATGCGAAGCTCGGCGGTGGAGCTTGCATGGTGGCGGAACTCGATGAAAGCGACGGTTCCTTTGAACTTTTTCATTGTCAGATGGCTGTTGTGACGAATGTTGACTGGGATCATGTGGACCACTACCCGAATCTGGACAGTGTCAAGGATGCTTTCGTTCGTTTTCTCGGGCATGTCAAACCAGAAGGCATTTCTGTTCTTTGTGCCGAGGATCCCGGTGTGGCGGCTATTCTTCCGCACGTGAAAGGAAAGAACATTCTTACGTACGGATGGGGAAAGGGATGGAATTGGGGAGCCACGCACGTTCACCATATACAGGGCGGAGGTGTTTCCTTTATTGCGCATAAGAATGGAGTTCCCATGGGAGATATCGTTTTAGGGCTTTCGGGCGAGCATAATGTTCTGAATGCCCTTTCCGCATGCGCAGTTGCCGATACTTTGGGGATTCCCTTTGCCGTGACGAAAAAGGCACTGCGCGTCTTTCGCGGTGCCAAACGACGGTTGCAGTATGTTGGAAGTATCGGAGATGTGCAGATCTACGACGATTACGGTCATCACCCGAACGAGATAGCGGCCACTCTCCGGGCGGTTCGGAGTATTTTCCCAGGCCATCGCCTCATTGCGATATTTCAACCTCACCGATATACCCGCACAGCCGCCATGTTCGGCGATTTTGCCAAAGTTCTTCCTCTTGCAGACGAAGTCTTTCTCCTGCCCATCTATCCAGCGGATGAAGAACAGACGGATGGCGTTTCCTCAGTGCTCATCGCTGATGCGATGGAATGCGAGGGGCATGCCTGTCATTTCTGTCAAAACATGAAGGATGTGCAAAAACAGATAACTGCGCTTGTTCGCAGCGGTGATGTCATTTTGACCATAGGTGCCGGGAATGTATGCCTTCTCGGCCCGAGACTCTTGCAAGCGTTACGGGAGGGAGTCTTCGAGAATGCAATGGTCGTCGGTGCTTGAGCGCGAGTTCGGCGCCGTCTTTCACAGAAATGAAGAGCTCGGAGCCTATACCACATGGAAAGTGGGCGGGGCGGCGGAATTTTTTTGTTGCCCGAAAGAAGAAAAATTGCTTGCCTCGATTTTGAAGGTCCGGAGTAAACAAGAATTTCCTCTGTGGATTTTTGGAGGCGGAAGCAATGTTCTTATTCCGGACGAGGGGCTGGAGGGGCTTGTCCTTTGCACCCGAGGGCTTGATTCTGTTCTTTTCGAGGAAAAAGGGAATGGGTATGTGGAATGTGTCCTGGGTGCCGGAGTTTCTCTCTCGCACTGGCTGGGGGAATCCTGCCGAAAAGAGCTGAGCGGAAGTGAGTTTCTCACGGGAATTCCAGGTACAATCGGTGGGGCTCTTATGGGGAATGCGGGTTCCCGAGAGCGTTACATTGGTGAACTCGTTCAATGGGTGGAGACAGTCGAACCGGACGGAGAACGCGTTCGCCACGAGGGCAAAGAAATTGTCTGGGCGTATCGCTTTTGCGGTCTTTCGGATTCGTTGCGTGTGATTTCCCGGTGCGGCATGCTTCTTCGTAAGAGCGATCGGGAGACGATACGAAGGAATTTTCTTCATTACGCGAATTTACGTCGAGGGCAGCCTCATAATGTGAGAACGGCAGGGTGCGTGTTCAAGAATCCTCCCGGTGAATTTGCTGGAAAGCTACTTGATCGGGCAGGATGCAAAGGGATGAGATGTGGCGACGCAGTAGTTTCTGTGCGCCACGCGAATTTCATAGAGAACAGAGGAAATGCCAGAGCAGCGGATATTGTTACCTTGGTAGAAGAGTGCCGCCGTCGGGTTTATCGGGCCTGTGGCATTCTTTTGGAACCAGAAGTGCGATTCTTGGGAGATGAATGGGGTTTCTTGGAAAAAGATTAAATTATGGTTTCTCCTGGTCGCTTTTTTGGGAGGGGTTGCCTGTGCTGCGGAGGAGCACTTCCAGTTTTTCCGCCTTCGCGGTTTGCGCATGTCGCTTCAAATAGGCATCTCAGAAGTTGAGTTATTGTCGCTCATTCCCGATACAGAAAAGCGTAATTGGCTTCTTTTCTGGCTTCATGCGAAACATATGGCGGATTACCTGGAAAGCATGTACCCTCTTCGGACGCGGATTTCCCTTACCGGATGGGGCTTTTTCGAATGGAAGTGCCGTCCCCTGGCCCCTTGGTTCGTCCTTCGTTGGCAGGGAAAAGAATGGTATGTGGACGAGGAAGGTCTTTTGTGGTCGACAGATCTGCCGGAGAATAACATCGTAAAGGGCATTCGGCGACCATCAGGGCCCGCGTTGTTGTGGGGCGAAGAAATGCCGTCACCGCAGGCGGTTGTTCCTGAGGATCGTCAAATTTTTCGGTCGCGATTACCTCTTGGAATGCTGGAAAGCTGGAAGAAGACGTTGCAGCTCATCGGATGGTTTCCGCTTCTCGAAGAATGGGCAGTACACAAGAGAAGCGGTACTGAAATCGTCACTCTTCGGATGACACTGGAAGGACGGCGTATTCTTCTGGTGATGGACGGCCGAGATCAGCGTTGGGAGGATTTGAAGGGAGCGGTGGATGTTATCGTGCGGGACCTTACGCCGCAGCAGGATGCCGTCTATCTCGTAGATGCCACATATGATGATAAAATCGTCGTGAGGAAGAACTACGAATGACACGACGCCCGCATTTATGGAAGAGAGCGGGGAAGGGAGCGGATGATGCCGTGATCGCGGAGCCTGAGCTCCTTGTGGGGCTGGACATAGGAGCAAGTAAGGTTGTGGTCGTTGTCGCCGAAAGAGACGGCACGTCCGGTGAGGCTCAGATCATAGGGATTGGACAGGCTCTTTCCAGGGGTATTCGGAAAGGCCTTATTGTCAATCTCGAGCAGGCGGTGCAGTCCGTACGTCATGCCGTTGAGGATGCGAAGAACATGGTCGGTCTTCCCATCGCGGAAGCTACGGTCTCTTTTGGCGGAAGCGACGTGACGAGCATTCGTTCTCGGGGCATGATATCCCTTGGTCGTGTTCCACGGCAGACGACCATTCAGGATATCGAGCGCGTCATTGAGGCTGCGCAAACAGAGGTGAACGTAGCTTCCAATCAGTGCATTCTTCATACAATTCCCGTTGAATATTCGATTGATGGACACAGCGGTATCGACGATCCTCTCGGCATGACGGGAGTCCGGCTTGAGATGGAGTTGCAGTCCATCATCTTGCCCACGGCGGTGGTGCAGAACGTGGTTACCTGCGTGCAGAGGGCGGGACTCCGCGTTCAGGGAATGATCATCAAACCTTTGGCCGGTGCATTGGGAGTTCTCACGAATGAAGAGGCCCTGGCTGGAGCGTCGGTGGTGGATGTCGGAGGAGGCACGACGGGCGTTGCCGTGTATGCCGAGGGAAAACCGAAGCGTCTCTCAGTGATTCCCGTCGGTGGAGATCATATCACCAACGATTTGGCCTGCGTCTTACGGATTCCTATCAGTAAGGCAGAAGCGGTGAAGCGGGAAGTTTCGCTCGACGAGAATCCCGAATCGCTTGTGGATGAGTTGGAATTCGAAAATCGAGGCAAACGGTTCGTCTGCACGGTTAAAGAGGTTGTGGATGTCATCGCCTGCAGGCTTGAAGAACTTTTCGGAACACTTGTCGCCAAAGAAATCGCAGAATCCGGCGTGACCATGCTTCCCGCCGGCATTGTCCTCACAGGAGGAGTTGCGAAGACGGACGGGATTGATCAATTCATCTCCCAGGTAGTGGATCTCCCTGTGAGAATTGCTCAACCGCTCGATATCCATCGCATGCCTCCGGGAAGAAACGGTTTGGAGTATGCGGCGGCCGCAGGTGTCATCCGTTATGTGCTCGAAAAGGAGCGCAACGCGTTTCGGTATCTGGAGCCGGTTTTGTCTGTTCCCGGAGCGCCGGTTTCAGGTGAGCGGACGAATCGAAGTGCCGGGGTGAAAAAATCATCTCAGGGCGGGACATCTTTTCGCGGCATCATCGATTCCATAAAGAAAGCATTGAAAGAATTATTTTAAAGAGTTGCGGTTTACCCACCAGATCGTGTCACAGGGGGTTGGCGGAATGGCAGGCATTGGCGATATGTTTGAGATTGACAGAATGCACCGGCAATACCGCGAAGTCATCAAGGTCGTTGGTGTCGGTGGTGGAGGGAATAATGCGCTCAACCATATCATCCGTAGCGGTATCGCCGGTGTGGAGTTCATTGCCGCCAATACCGACATGGCGCATCTTGAAAGGTCAGAGGCCGAATCGAAGATTGCGCTTGGCACTGAGCTCACGAGAGGTCTTGGTGCAGGAGCGAATCCGGAAATTGGCTTTAAGGCGGCGAAAGAGTCGCTCGATGAACTCAAAGCACTTCTTCAGGGTGCGGATATGGTCTTTCTCACCGCAGGAATGGGGGGGGGCACGGGAACAGGTGCCACTCCTGTCATTGCCGAGGCGGCGAAGGAATCCGGTGCTCTCGTCGTTGCAGTGGTAACTCGTCCTTTTGCGTTTGAAGGGCGAAGGCGAACGAATCACGCAGGGGCGGGCATTCAAACTTTAAAAGAGAAAGTCGATGCCCTCATTGTTATTCCGAACGACAGGCTTTTGCAGATCGCAGACAAAAACACGCCTCTTTCCGAGGCCTTTAAGCTTGCAGACGAGGTTTTGCGCCAGGCGGTACAGGGTGTGACGGATCTTATTCTGCGTCCCGGGCTTGTCAATGTTGATTTTGCCGATGTGAGAACCGTCATGAGCAATGCAGGATCTGCGATCATGGGAATCGGAGAGGCACATGGCGACGGAAGAGCAGCCATGGCTGCCCGTACCGCCATCAACAGTCCCCTTATGGAGAACCCCATGAACGGAGCCAAGGGAATCCTGTTTAACGTCACAGGAGGTCCCAATCTCGGCATCGTCGAAGTCCAGGAGGCTGCGCAGGTTATCACCGAGGCGGCCGATGAGGATGCGACAATCATCTGGGGACATGTTCTTGATCCTCAGATGGAGGATAAGATACAAATAACGGTCATTGCCACGGGATTTTCACCTACTGGTGGCGCTCCGACAGGGATTGCGCCGGGGAAAAACACTCGAGGCAAGGGGCGCATTGAACTGGAGGAATCGGAGGTCCGTTCGGTCCTTGAGGACGATCTCTTTCGCATCAAGGATATGCCACGCAGCGATCTTGACATCCCCTCCGTCGTGAGGCGACGGAAGAATCCAAAATAACGATGCGTCTCTTGCTTTCCGGTGAGAGAACATCCCCTCGCTTTTTTGAAAGGGACGAATGACGACAGAGACGAAAAAGAGCAGTAGGGCATTCTCAAAATTGCAGCCCGGAAGGGAAAGGCTCCTGATCCCTCTCAAAGAAGGGGGAGATCCTCTTTGGGCGTTGTTTTTCCCCGCCTCCTATTCGGTGGGAATGGCGAATCTCGGTTTGCATTTGGTCGTGAGGATGCTCAAATCGCTTGGAGTGGGGGTGGAGCGTTTTTTTGGGACCTCCGCCCCCTTTTTCTCTATGGAAAATCGAAGGAGTCTTGATTCGTTTCCAATCGTTACGGCAAGTATTTCCTATGAGGCGGATCTCCTCCATTTCGTCAAGGCTCTTGTTGCGGGAAACGTACCACTCCGTTGGGAGGATCGAATGGCGTCATCCCGGTCTCTCGTCGGAGTCGGAGGGGCTCTTTGTGGTATCAATCCAATGGCTTTTGCGGCCATGGCGGATTTTGTCGTTCTTGGCGAGGGCGAGACGGTCATTCCATTTTTGGTGGAGGAAACCAGGCGTTTTCTCCGAAGTGGAGACAGGTCGTCCTTTTGGAGAGCGTTAGCTTCCAGCCCGGCTTTTTTTGTCCCGCCCGTACATGTTCCGTTGTTGCGAAACGGGAATGCCGTTACGCTCATGCGCAGCACTGTCCCCGATCTCAATATGTTTCCCGGAAGCAGCCTCTGGACGACACCGGAGAGCGTGTTCGGGGAGACGTTTCTGCTTGAGCTGCAGCGGGGATGCTTCAGGAAATGCTCCTACTGCACCCTTCCCGTGTGTTACTCGAAGCCGAGGCGGCGGAGGATGGAGACGCTTCTGGACTTCCTTGAAACCTGCCCTCCCGACGTTGCACGAGTAGGGCTCGTGACCCCGGAGGCCGGAGATTATGATGACTTGGATGCGTTATTGAACGCTTTGGCGGAAAGGAACAAAGGAGTTTCGTTCGCTTCCCTCCGAGTGGACAATCTCACGGAAGGGATGATAAAGGCTCTCGTGAAGGGTGGTCATACCAGTATTACCGTGGCACCCGAGGCTGCGAACGATACGTTACGTCGACAGTGCGGAAAACATTTCGATAATGCGCTTCTCCTCAGAAATCTTGAAATGGCAAAAAAAACAGGAATCCGCAAGGTGAAACTTTATTTCATGACAGGGCTTCCCGGAGAGACCGACGAGGATCTCCGAGCCATTGGTGATCTGGTCGAAATCATCCAAGGAAAACTACGTCTTGATGTCGTGCTCTCCGTGAACACGTTTGTGCCGAAACCGTTCACGCCATGGAATGCGCAGCCTTTTGTGGGAGAAAAGGAAGCGAAGCGTCGACTTCAACTTGTTGAACGATCCATTCGGAGCGTCAAAGGGCGGGGCGGGTGTACGTTTCGCCCCGGAAGTGCCCGGGAGGCCGTGTTGGAATATACCATCGCGCATCTCGCATGCGGGGACAGTGAACGTCTGCTCCAATGGGGAGAAAGAGAACGGGCGCCGTTTGTGGCTTTTCTCGGGACTCCTTCTCCAGAGCTTCTCCCTTTGACAGTGCTTTAGTGCGACGTGCCTTTGGTGAGCTGCCCTTGGCAGAAATCCGATTTGTACCGGAGACGAGAAAGCACGCGAAAGATTCTTTCTATATGAGGTGTGCAGCGGCTCCCAGAACCTTTCCGGTGCGATCATTTCGGAGGTGAATCTTTGATGAACGCACGAAGGAGCAGGCGTTATAAAATGAGGCGTCCAATGTTCGCTTTCGGGCAATTGATGTTGCCCATCGTCGGCATCATTGCCGTGGGACTTCTTGTGATTGGAGTGAAACTGTTCTTTCTGCCCACGTCGAAAGGCGGTTCTCTTTATCAGCCCGAGGTATCCCGTTCCGTCACTGCAACTCCCACACGTTCTCTCCAGCCTGAAGAATTGGACAATCCCTCTGCTTCCAACACTGCTTCCGTACAGAATGGAGATGGACCTGTCGCCATCCCTGTCGGACAGTCACAGGCCACAGGCGTTACACCTTCCACAAAAACGAATGGACAAAAGCAGACAGTCGAGAAAACTGCTGTACCGGCAAAACCTGTTCCGGGGAGTGGAAAACCGGTAACAACAACGATACCGCCTCCCACAAGCGGAAACTGGACTGTTCAAATTGGCGCCTTTACCGATAAGGGGCAGGCGGAACAACTGGCGGGCAAAGCACGCAAAGAAGGATATACGGTGCTCGTCGCTCAGGGAGATGTCAAAGGTGTGTTGTATTATCGCGTGCGGATCGTCGCGGGGAAAAGCCGCGGTGAAGCCCTCGAACTGGAGAAAAAACTGAAGGCGTCTGGGTATCCCACCTATGTCGTTCCTCAGAATTGAACGTCTCTCCAAAATCACTGTAAGGAGCGATTCGGCATGGCGGGTTTCGTGCATGCGTTGTCCTCGCGGAAGGAGGCCCTGGAAAGAGTTGCCGCATCCTTGGGTTTTCCCTGGAAAATAGAGAGTGAATTTCTTCCCCTGCAAAATTCTCTGGGGAAACTTCTTGCCGAAGACATTCGTACGCAGGAGGCGACTCCCGTTTTTTCCCGAAGCCTTCGGGACGGATATGCGGTGAGAAGCGCCGATGTGATCGGCGCTTCATCCTCTTCACCTGTTTTTTTGGACGTGCGGTTTGATGTCCCTATGGGTGTGCTTCCGTTGCAGGAGGGACTTCCCTATACCGCTGCGGGGATTTATACGGGAGGGGTATTGCCAAAGGGATATGATGCGGTAATCATGCTCGAAGATACAGATCGCAACGCGTCCCTTCTTGAAGTCCGTCGCTCCCTTCAGGAGAGCGAAAACGTTCTTCTTCAAGGCGAGGAATATGCTCCAGGAGACGTCGTCCTCAAGGAGGGAACGCGGATCGACTATAGAACAGTGGGCCTTCTTGCGACATTGGGTATTGTATCTGTACCGTGCAAGGTGCTTCGGATTGGTATCCTCAGTACGGGTGACGAGATCGTTTCTCCGGAAACTGCTCCTCTTGCCCCTGGGGCTGTTCGGGATGCCAACGGCTGGATGTTGCAGGCACTTCTTCGGGAATACGGTTTTTCCGTTTCCTATTTCGGAATTGTGCGCGACGATGAGTCTTCTCTCCGCCATGCCGTGGAGAAGGGACTGGAGCAATGCCAGGTTCTTCTCCTCAGTGGAGGCTCCTCGGTGAGCAGCCGTGATCTCTGCTCCGACCTCTTCGCCTCTTTCCCCTTGCCGGGTTTGATCGTGCGCGGTCTCAACATGAGCCCTGGAAAACCAACTCTTATTGCAGGGGATATAAAGAGAGAAAAACTTCTCGTGGGCCTTCCCGGGCATCCTCATTCCTGTACGGTCGTAGCGCTTGCCGTTCTTCTTCCCTTACTAGACGCATTGGCCGGCGTCTCGAACCGGGCACGAAGAACGCTCTTTCTCTCTCTGGGAGATGACATAGTGGGCAGAACAGGTGTGGAGGAGTTTTTTCCGATTTTCCTGAAAGATGGTCTTGTTTATCCCATTGCGAGCAAATCCGGTTTTGTCGGTTCCTTTTCCAGCGCGGAGGGCTTAGTGCGCCTCCCGGAGAATCGGGAAACGGCACGGCGGGGAGAGGTGGTGGAAATTTGGTTGCCATGAAATCCGGAGCAGAGCCTGGGCACGAGGAATCAAGGCAGAGGGAACATATTTCCTTGGCGGAAGCGATGGAAATATTGTGCGGCGAAGTCTTTCCGCACCTGCGTCGACGTGTCGTGAAGACTCTTTGCCGGGATGCGCAGGGACGCGTCCTCGCAGAGGATGTGCTGGCCAGGCGCAATGTCCCCCACTATCAGGCGTCGGCCGTCGATGGATATGCGCTTTCTGCCGCGAGGACCAAGGGGGCGAGTGCCTCCTCGCCTGTGGAGATCGACGCCACGTCGTGCCTGTGGGTCAACACGGGCAATCCTGTTCCCGAGGAATTCGATTCGGTGTTGATGGTAGAGGATGCGTCACCTCTCTCCGATGGTACCCTTCGAATTTACAAGAGTCTCCCCCTGGGGGCCAACGTTCGCCCGGTGGGGGAAGACGTCATGCGAGGGCAGATTATCGGCAAGAGGGGTGAACGAGTAACTCCCATGTCCGCCGCGTTGTTCCTCGCCGCAGGCGTTCTGGACCTTCCTCTTTCGGAACCACCTGTCGTCACCATGATTCCCACCGGTGATGAAATAGAAACGCCGGAAAAAATGGAGGACGTGCCGCTTCCAGGTCGTGTTGCCGAGACCAACTCCACGATGATAGCCGGATTTCTCCGTGAGTGGGGAGTTCCCTGCACGATTTGTCCGATTGTCGCCGATGACAGGGGCCGCCTTGAGGAGGCCGTGCTCGATGGAGTGAAACGATCGGACATTGTGTTGATAGGTGCTGGAACCGCGAAGGGCAAGAGAGATCATGCCGAAGCGGTGTTGGCATCGTTGGGGACGATCCTTTTCAAGGGGCTTCGCATGAAGCCGGGACGCCCGGCCATTCTCGGCATGGTGCAGGACACCCCGGTCCTCTGCCTTCCAGGTTTTCCCATGTCCTCGGCCGTGGTCGCCTGGAGCATCCTCTATCCTCTCGTCCGTTGGTTCTTGTTCGGTCAGGTACCCGCCGAAGGGGATCTTCTCCGGGAGGCTCTTCGGGCCGTTCCTGAACCTATGAAGCTCCTTATGCCCCATTCCTCTCCCCAGGGGATCGCGGAATGGCTACGCGTCAAAGGTGTCGAATTGGATGGGGCTCGTTATGCCGTTCCTTTGCCTTCCGGATCCAGCGTCATGTGGGCAATGGCCGAGGCGGATGGTTTCACGCTTCTTCCTCCGGAGCAGTTTGAACTCCCGAAGGAGGCCCTCGTCAATGTTTTTCTCACGAAAGATATTTCCTGGAAAACAAGAATTCTCTTTCAGGGATCGAATGATCCTGCGTTGGAGCACCTCCTCCCCTTGTTGCGGGATCGTGGGGGCGATATGGTCATTCGTTCGGTGGGAAGCTTGGGTGGTCTCACAGCACTGCGCCGGGGTGAAGGACATGTCGGAGCATGTCATTTGCTCGACCCGGAGACGGGGGAGTACAATACCCCGTTCATACGGCGCCTTCAGGAGGGTGCCTGGAAACGTGTGCTGATCTACTGGCGGATGCAGGGAATCCTTGTGCCCCGGAGCAACCCGAAAGGTATCTTTTCCGTGGAGGATTTCTCGAGAGAAACGGTTCGTATCGCCAACCGCCAGCCTGGAGCGGGCACAAGAGTTCTGCTGGACGCTCTTTTGCAAGAGAAAGGTGTTTCTCCGGAGAATGTGAAGGGATATGGCGTGGTGTGCACGACGCATCTCGACGCAGCCTCTCGGGTTGCCTCGGGATCTGCTGATGCCGCTCTTGGAATCAAGGCTGCCGCTGATGCATTTGGCCTGGATTTCCTTCCCCTTGCTGAAGAACCCTACGAATTGATTATCCCGGAAAAATATCTTTCGCATCCTGGCATAGAGATACTTCTCGTCTGTCTTCAGAATTCCGAGTGGAAGCATCGGGTGGAACTGCTTGGAGGCTACCGATGGCCAGCCTGATCGGTTCTCTGGGACGCTGTTTGGATTACGCCCGGCTTTCCATCACGGACCGTTGCAATCTCAGATGTCGCTATTGCATGCCGGAAGAAGGGATACCTTGGATTGCGCATGACGATATCCTCACCTACGAGGACGTGCTCTTTCTCATAGACATTCTCCAGGATCTGGGCATCAGAAAAATCCGCATTACTGGTGGAGAGCCTCTTGTCCGCAAGGGTATCGCTTCCTTCCTGGCGATGCTGAAACCAACCTTTCCGAACCTGCGCTTTGCTCTGACGACCAACGGGATTCTCTTGGAAAAGTACGCCGAAATTCTTGTGGATGCAGGTTTTTCAGGAGTCAATGTGAGTTTGGACACGCTTGATCCGGAAAAGTTCACCTTCGTCACTCGGGGAGGAGATCTTCGGCAGGTTTTTCGGGGAATCGCACGTGCGGCTTCTGTGGGGATTTCAATAAAAATCAATACGGTCCTTATTCAGGGATTCAACGATGGAGAAATCCTCCCTCTTTTGGAGTATGCACGTGAGATAGGAGCTCTACTGCGTTTCATTGAGTTCATGCCTTTGGATGGAGATGTCTGGAGCGAAGGACGTTTTCTTCCGGCAGAAATAATCCTTCAGCGCCTCCCGGAGCCGGATATGTGGCATTTCATCGAAAAAAAAGATCATAGCGAAGGGCCTGCAATGTATCTCCGCCATGAGAAAACGGCACAGCGAATCGGGATCATCGCGGCAGTGACGCATCATTTTTGCGATACCTGTAATCGACTCCGTTTCAGCGCTGACGGAGAAATCAGATCCTGTCTGTTCAGCCGAAAAGGAACCTCTCTCTTTCTTCCTTTGCGAACACGAGAGCGAAATGCGGTGAAAGAGCTGATCGTGAGAGTGGCACAAGAAAAACCAAGGTGTTGGAAAGATTTGCTTGATGGCGAAAGACACATGTCGCGTATTGGAGGATAAACATGGTTTTTAATCATCTTGACAAGGAAGGTCATCCCGTAATGGTGGATATCGAGGGAAAAGCCCCATCGAAACGCGAGGCGACCGCCGAGGGATGGGTGCATCTTCCGAGGAACGTGTATGACGCAGTCGAGAACAATGCCGTGGCAAAGGGTGATGTGTTGCAAATCGCCGAACTGGCGGGAATCCAAGGCGCCAAGCGAACATCCGAGTTGATCCCTCTTTGTCATCCTCTCCATCTTGATGCTGTTTCCGTCCGTTGCGAAATGGACCGGGAAAAGCTAGCCATCCATATCATCGCCACCGCAAAAGCGCGGGAGGCTACGGGAGTGGAAATGGAGGCATTGACGTCAGTCTCTCTTGCGGCGTTGACCGTGTATGACATGTGCAAGGGTATTGACAAGGGCATTCGCATCGAGGGCATTCGCCTGCTTCGAAAAAGTGGAGGAAAAAGCGGTTTTTTCGAATGTGAGGTGGACCGATGACTTCTTCCCGTATTCTCAGGCTTGTTTGCCCTTGCCATTCTGAGGATTTTTTTGTCGTCTATCTTCACCGGAATGCGAAAGGGCTCTCCGCAATCAACGGATCTCCCGGAAAGATAGTGCTTTTGCCTCCGGGAAATCCTTTGACAGCCGAGGGAGACGATTTACATGTGATTCTCTCTTGTTTTCCTCAGATGGAAGAAGGCGTGTTTCTCAAACCCGAGGATGACGAAGAGGAATGTTTTCTTCGAGTAGTGCAGTGTTCACCGGCGTCATGCGAAGTGGAGATTCTCCGCTCGGGATTCTTGACGTTGTCCCAGAAATTATCGCCGCTTCGTCCTCTTTCTGTCGGCGTTCTCACCATCAGCGACAAGGGGAGCAGAGGTGAGCGAATCGACACGGCAGGGCCGGCTCTTGAGGAACTCATTCTCGACATCGGCGGCATTGTCCGGCAACGTGGTATCGTTCCTGATGAACAAGACATCATTGCCGGAACGATAAAGCAATGGGTAGATGAAGATGACTGCCATTTGGTCCTCACGACTGGTGGAACGGGGCTCGCTGCCAGGGATGTGACCCCGGAGGCCCTCCTCTCCGTTGCGTCCCGTGTCGTTCCTGGAATCGGTGAAGCCATGCGGGCTTTGACATGGCAGAACGCACCCAGGGCGATATTGACGCGAGGTCTCGCCGTCGCACGAGGCGAATCCCTCATTG
>NZ_JARKPW010000078.1:0-7909 GCF_029975095.1 Aminiphilus sp. | reverse complement strand
AGTGCGGCGCATTCTCGCGGCGTTGGAACCTCCAAAGCCGCTGCTCCCAAGGCTTCCACTGAGGGATGTTCCGCAGGATGACGCGTTGCTCATCGAGCAAATGTTCGCGTCGAGGCGCGGTCCGACGATCCGCAGGCTTTGGAGCGGCGAGACTCTGCACAAAAGCTCGTCAGAATCCGACTACGCACTCATGGGAGACCTCTCCTACTGGACCGGAGGCGACGTGGAGCGCATGATCCGGCTCTTTTTGAGCAGTGGGAGGGCTGAACGAGCTAAAGGGCGCCGCGCCGATTACCTGGTGCGCATGGCGCAAAAGGTGGCGGTCTGATGATGGGAACCCTCGAACTCGTCGCGCTTGGCGGCGAACACTTTACAGACATGGGAAACGCAAAGCGCCTCGCGTTTCTCCACGGAGACAGGATTCGCTGGTGTCCGTCCATCGGATGGCTCGTCTTCGATGGGACGCGGTGGCGCGGCAGCGACGATTCAGAAATTTTAGGCTTCGCGAAAGATGTTCCCGAACTCCTCCTGCGCCAGGCGGCGGACGAAACGGCGAATCCCGAACGGCGCAAAGCACTCGCGAATTGGGCACTGGCAAGCGAGCGCGCAGGGGCGCTTTCTGCGATGGGGAAACTGCTCAAAAGTGAAGTTGGAATTCGCGTCGAAGAGTCAGCGCTTGACAGTGATGCGGAACTCCTGAATCTCCGGAACGGAACGCTCGATCTCCGCACGGGGGAGCTGCTACGCCATAGCCCGGGGGACCTCATGACCAAGGTTGCCGGAGCCTCTTTTGACTCCGCCGCGACGTGCCCCGGGTGGGAGCGGTTCCTGTTAGAAGTGATGGGTGGCGACGTGGAGCTTGTCGGGTATCTGCAACGATTCGCCGGGTACATGCTGACGGGAACAACGAGGGAGCAGTGCTTTTTGTTCCTCTCCGGGCTCGGCGCGAACGGGAAGGGCGTTTTTGTGGAGACTCTCGCGGCGCTGCTTGGAGAGTACGCGGCGCCACTATCACCGGGCGCGCTCGTAGTGAAGTACGGAGACCAACCAACAAACGAACTCGCGGCGCTCCGTGGCTGTCGTTACGTGTTCTGCTCCGAGGTGGAGCCCGGCAAAACGCTCGACAGCGCGCTTTTGAAGGCGATGAGCGGAGAGGACTCTCTTCGCGTGAGGTTCCTCTTTCGGGAGCACTTCACGCTCAGACCACAGTTCAAGCTCGTCTACTCCGCGAACGGTGCTCCCCGCGTGCGGGATACCTCGTATGGGTTTTGGCGACGATGCAAACACATCCCTTTCAACGTTACCTTCCCTCCTGAGCGGCGAGATCCGGAACTGCGGAGCAAGCTCCTGCAAGAGCTGGACGGGATTCTGAATTGGGCGCTCTCGGGGCTTCGGGAATGGCGACGGGACGGCTTGAAGGAACCGCGCATCGTCAGTACGGCGACGCGGCAGTACCAAGATGACCAAAGCGTTGTGCTCTCGTTTTTGGATGACACGACGCGGCGAATCCCTGGACACGACGTTCCACTGTCGAGGTTGCACGAGGCTTTTGTTGAGTGGGCGAAGCGCAACGGTGAACGGGTAATCTCAAACAAAGCGCTCAGGAAAGAGCTCGAAGCGGCGGGATTCACAGCACGAAAGGGCATGTGTGGTGTCATGGTAGAAGGACTTGCATTCACAGCGGTGGAATAGCGCAGAATGGGAGCATGACGCATGACGGAAAATCGTCATTTTTAGGTAATAGCTCGCGAAGAGGATATACGAGGGTAATTACCTAAAATCGGTCAATTTCCGTCATGCGTCATCTGCGGGACTTTAAAGCATGAAAGGGGAGGCTCCTATGAGTGTGGTCGAAAACGGGTTTTACGTCTACGAGTTGGGACCTGTGGACTACTTTGACGGTGCGATGACGGTTGATCAGGCGATCAAATCGAGCAACGAGGACGTCGGACAGGAGATTCTGCGGAGCTTTCTACAGGCGGCAAGGGCTGTGATTGACGAATCGTCGTGGGAAGGCACCATCACCGATGGTCCTTACGTGATCGCACTTCCGCCGGTTGACGGAGACTTCTCGCTCCTGTGGGGGTTCATATGGAAGCAGTACAACAACGGGACGACCTTCGTCGCCTCTCCGCTGGCTCTTCGGTGGCTTGACGAGCCTTCCTATTCTCAGACGGGAAAGAAAGGACACGGCGCATGAGCCCCGTTACGGTCGCGGCGGTCCACGAAAGCGGACACTCCGTAGCAAGGGTTCGGTTGGGGCTTCCCCTCTATGTGGCGCGCCTCGACTCTTCCGGAGGCGGGGAGGTTTTAGCTGTCCAGGGGGCGCGGGGAATCCGTTTAGCGGATGCTCCAGGGGAAGCGGTAAGGCGCCTCGTGGAAGGCATTCCTGAAACAGTGCGAAGAACCTGTGTCGCCTTGCTGGCAGGTCCCGTGGCGGAGGTGCTCTTCCTGCACGGGACCGGCACAGAACCCGCTCTTCAGGAGCTGCTCGATTGCTCCCGGGAGGACTCCGGAAACTTGCTATCCCTCATGCGAGCGCGGTGCTCCGGGGAGGAGTCGCAGGAAAAAATGTTCACAAGGGAGGTGAACGTCACAACAAGGTTGGTGCGGCGCTGGTGGTGTGACATTCTTGCAGTGGCAGAGGTCCTGGAATATCGCCGCGTTCTTACGGGCGACGAGATCTCAAAAATCGTGAAGGGGGCAGTTTAGTATGAGTTGGTGGGACCGGCTGGGTTTTGGTGGCGACGAGATGGACCAGGAGGCAAAAGAGCGCCTCAATGCTGCGGGGAAGCGGGCGGACGCTGCACGGCGAGCAGGACAGCCCACAGCGGCGTGGGCGATAGAGGAATCCGCTCTCCACAACGAGGCGGTCCGGGAGCACAACGAGCGGGCGGCTGCGTATACGCGGCGCTATCTTGAACGGGAGGCGGCGCTCGAAGAGGTGCGGCGAAAAGAGCGCATCGCGCTCCAAGATGCGCGTGGCGAGCGAATTCCCGAGGAGCTTAAATTGTTCACAACCTGCGACGGCTGTCCCAGTGCGCGGGGGTGGATCTCGGGAAACCCTGCTCTGCGGGAAGCTCCGCATCTCTGTCCGCATTGCGAAGGAACGGGGCAGGAACTGACGCAATTTGGACGGCATCTCCTCCGGTTTCTTCAGTGGTTGGACGCGGATCGTCCGCGAGTGATTTCCGACGTCGAGCTTGCGGCGAAGGTGTCCATTTTTGAAGAGCAGCTCGAACGACAGGCGGAGGACACACGGCTTTTCAAGGCGGCTGAGGCGGGAGCAGCCGAGGCACAGGAGCAAGCCCAATCCATTGTGAGCCGGGCACAAGCGGCTGCGTTTGAGGCTGAGCAAAAGCGCATTGAAGCGGAGCGAAAGATCCGACTTGAGGCAGAGGCAGCGCGTCTCCGCACGATGAACCTCGGGGAGCGTGACCTTTACCTTTCGGCGCTTCCTGAAGGGCGGCGGAAGGATCTGGAATTGCTGCTGGAGGGGGCACCGGCGAAGAAGCAAAAGCCCTAGAGGCGACGCACAGAGGTTTTCCCCTCAGCTCAATTTTCGCGAGCACCGGGTTGAGGGGAAAAAACCGCACACACGCTTCGATAAAAAAGGAGGCACGCCGTGGACGTTCCGCTTTGGGCGCTGCGCCTTCTGGCTCCGGACATCCTCGCCGCGCTCCGGCTCCTGGACAGGCTCGCGGCATTGCCCCTCGTCCGCAATCCACGTCTCGGCGAAATCGTCAAGGGTGGCGAGGCGTATTTCCTCCAGAACCAGCACGCGGAGACAAGGGAAGGACTCGAAAAGGTCCTCCCGGGAATCCGCGCATTGGCTGAGATGATCCACGAACTCCCACAGAAAGACCGGATGGCTGTCGAGGCGTATCTGACGGACGACCGCCTTCCACGAGGCGGAGCCGCCGCACTGGCGAGGTTTACGAAGAGGGCTGTTGGAAGGAAGGTGCTGCCGCGTGAATAAGATACGGGCGCTTCTGGGCAAGTTCGCATCGGATGAGATCGCGGAGGCGGTCTACCTGCTCCGGCGGTTTCCAAAGGACGAGAGATCCCTGGCGCTTTTGTCGAAGCTCCCGAAAACGGAGCGCGTGGAGAAAGAGGTGGAGTTCCTCACGCGACGCTGTGATCGCATGAGGGAAGCGCTTTCCTCTCTCAGCCGGGAGGACCGAGAGCTTCTTGAAGCGCGGCACTGGCGCGGGGAGCGTGATCCTTTTCACGCCTCCGAACTCCGAAGGGCAGAGGAACGGCTGTGCGGGGCACTGGCGGAGGCGGACTCGCGCTAAGCCCCGAGTCTCTCCGGGCGTGGGGCTCAGACGTGGAGCGAGAAGAGACGATGCGGGACGGACGCCTTTGGAGCAGAGGCCCCTTGGGGAGACGAAAGAGACCCGGGGAGGAGGCTTTTTCCTCCGCCCCGTTGTGGCGCGGGTCCTTCCTGGCGAAAACGACAGGGGTCGGAAACACCGCGCCGACTTCCCCGGTTAAAACTGAGAAATTATGGTTCACATTTTAGATTTCAGGTTCAATGACGGAAACCATTTTCGACTCAAAAGGCTGTGCTTCTGTCTTGTGACAAAGTGAAGCAACGTCCTCTTGCAGCCTCGCCATCTCCCGGGCGACGAGCCTGCACAACTTTATGTGTCGGTAGAATTCATCACGCCTTGGACCTTCCGGGAAGACTTTCCATTCATCTAGAACGTCCAAAAGATGGTCAAGCAGGATGTGCAACGGCTCCCGGCAAAGGCTGATCCGGTCTAGAATCTCGTCCACTTCGTTGATCGTCATGCCGATTCTCCTTTCCTCATTCCGCCACGCCGCGCCACGCGGCACCTAATCCGCCGTCTCTCGATAAAGAAACCTCCCCAAATGCCCGTGTGAAATAAGGGCATCTGCGTCGATTTACGGGCATGTAGCGCGGGAGCCCTTGTGAATGCTGATCTGGTCGTGATCCCGTCGTATGCGCGGCACATACCGTATAGATAGGGTATCCCTACGGTATCAGGCTCTCGTCGCAATCGCACTCGGGGATCTCCTCCTCTTCGTCATCCCGGACTCGCTGATTCATACAATCAAGCCCGTAGTTGACAAATGCGCACTCTCGGCAACTCGACACGCCGTCGTTGATGCAATAGCTCGGTTTCATGCCTCTTCACCTCCTTTCTCGCAACTTCCCCATGCGCTTCCGGGGTTCTTCTTTCTGGAGCAGGGCATTGACCGGGGATGCTCTGTCGTGCGAGGTCCGGAGGTCGTCGTCCGAGAGCGCGAGGTATTGCCTGGTCATGTCCAGGGTGGCATGCCCCATCCCCTTCTGGAGCGTCATGACATCGCCACCATTCCGAAGGTAGTCGATGGCGTGCTGGTGGCGCAGGTCGTAGGCGGAGAAGCGGGAGAGCCCCGCCTTCTGGGCGTAGCGGCGGAGTTGGACCGTCCATGCGTGGGTGTCCATCGACGCGCCGTAGGAGGTGCAGAAGACGGGAGCTTTCCCCTCATTCCATTCTTCCGGGCGTGCGGCAAGCAGACGTTCCAAGAGTGTCTTCACGTGGTCCGAGAAGAAAACCGTTCTTCCTGTCCGCGTCTTCGCGGTGGCGGCGCGGATGCGGGCGCGGCAAGCGGAAAGGTCGATGTCTGAGGGGAGAAGCTGGAGCGCCTCCGAAGGGCGAATGCCGCAATCGAGTGAGAGAAGGAAGAGCGCCTTGTCCCTGAGCCCGGCAAAGGTGTCTTCCGGTATGGCGGACAGCACCTTTCGGAGGTCGTCCGTGTCGTGGTCCACGATGCGGGGCTCCTGGCGGCGATATTTCAATCCCTCGGCGGGGGACTCGTCGAAGATGCCTTGGCTCACGCAGAACCGGAAGAAAGGGTGCAGCACCTTGAGCCGGACGTTGTACGTGGCGGGGCTGATGCCGTCCTGTGCGAGGTAGTCCAGCAGGCAATCACGGCAAGCGGGGCTCCATGCCGTGGGATATCGGCGGAAGAAGGCGCGGACATTCTCCTCATATCCTCGGAGAGTTCGCGGTGCGGCGCCTTGTGCCTTCCGGAGAGAGAGAAACCGGGACATGGCATCTTGCCACGATTCCGGGGCTCTTTGGGAAATGTGCGCGATTCTGGCAGCTTTCACGGGGTTCACTCCTTTGAATGTCAATGTCCCTGGAGGAAAAAACCGCCGAATTTTGAGCATCTGCCAAGGGGGAAAATAAACTGTCGCAAGGGGAAACGAAATTTGTCGCAAAGGTGTTGACATCCCTGCCGCAGCTCGATATACTATGCCTCGCGTCGGTGGGCATGGGGGCGGATAGCTCAGCGGAAGAGCACCTGCCTTACAAGCAGGGGGTCGTTGGTTCGAACCCAATTCCGCCCACCAACAAGAGTTTTATGGCAACGGCAGTACGCGGGGTTGTAGCTCAGTACGGTTAGAGCGCCGGCCTGTCACGTCGGAGGTCGCGAGTTCAAGTCTCGTCAGCCCCGCCATTCTTTTCGCCCGATCGGCGAGATAGCTCAGTAGGTAGAGCAGCGGACTGAAAATCCGCGTGTCCCCAGTTCAACTCTGGGTCTCGCCACCATTTTTCCTTTGAGGTGCGGAAATAGCTCAGCGGTAGAGCACAACCTTGCCAAGGTTGGGGTCGCGGGTTCGAATCCCGTTTTCCGCTCCAGGAACTTCCCGAGGCGGCATAGCCAAGTGGTAAGGCAGAGGACTGCAAATCCTTTATCCCCCGGTTCGAATCCGGGTGCCGCCTCCAGAAAATAGACTCAACCAAATGAGACACACCGGATTTCCAGAGGGTTTTCGTGTTTCTCCATAAAAAGTCATCTATGCAATCGAAGCATCGGGAAACGCCTTTGGATATTCCTCGGTAGCTCAATCGGCAGAGCGGGTGGCTGTTAACCACTAGGTTCGAGGGTCAAGTCCTCGCCGAGGAGCCAAAATTCAATCCGCTGATTTCAGCGGTTCTTGTTTAACGCAAGGCCCCGTGGGGTGATCCCCTCGGGGTCTCGTCGTTTCCGGCGTGCCCACGCCGACTTACGCCCGCCCGCACATTTACCCTGATTCTCCGTTTCGAAGCCCGCAGTCCGGGGGCCGGGTGCAACCCTGGGGGTTACGGGCGCTCACCGAAAATGTCCCTTCCGAATTCTCCCGTTCTCCGTTTTTCGACCCGCCTTGTTTAACAGCCCGACTGCATCCGGACATCCGCTTCGACATTTCGAACTCCCCTCCGGTAGGTATCTGCCGAAAGCCGGACCAGTGGGTCCGGCGCAAGCGGATTACCAGACAGCGGAAACAGCCGTGAGATCGGAGACCGTTGTGGGTGCCGGCGACATCGCCTTCAGGCGGTGTCGAACGGGCTCCAACGGCCTTCTCGATGACCGGCCTATCCAGTCCCGCGGCATCCATGACGGAAACCTTCCGCGGCCTCCCGCAAAAGGAGGACCGGATGCCGGCCAACGAACACGTCCCAATCTCTCTCGACGAGGTGATATCGGAGATCGCTACGATCCTTGCCCGGGGTTACATGCGCCATCGAGACGGACGCCGAATCGCCCCAGATTCCGGCAGTGGGGCAGAGCATGTGGCGCAAGTTGAAGAATCTGAGGCGTTTACGGAGAAACGCCTTGATATTCCGGGCCACCGAAGCCTTCATTCATTCACGAGTTAACGCCCTGAGATTGCGGTGCGGACGGGCCGCCCGCGGGGCGAAGCCCATGAACCAAGGAGGTTTCGGATGGAAGCAACAACGTATCAAGAGGTCCAGGGGCTCTCCCGGATGACCGTCGGAGAACTCCGGGACAAATACCTCGAGGTCTTTGGGGAAGAGACCCGCTCCTACCACAAGGAGTTTCTTCGCAAGCGAATCGCCTGGCGAATCCAGGCCCTGGCGGAGGGTGACCTTTCGGAGCGGGCCCG
>NZ_JARKPW010000058.1:0-13240 GCF_029975095.1 Aminiphilus sp. | reverse complement strand
GGAGCTCGGCATCGAGCTTTTCGCCAAGTATGAGGGATTGAACCCCACCGGATCCTTCAAGGATCGCGGGATGGTTCTCGCCGTGGCGAAGGCGCTGGAGGCGGGGAGCAGAGCGGTGGTGTGCGCCTCCACGGGCAACACTTCGGCCTCCGCCGCGGCCTATGCGGCGACTGCGGGCATCCCCTGTCACGTGCTGCTTCCGGCGGGAAAGGTGGCTCTCGGCAAGCTCGCCCAGGCGCTCATCTACGGAGCGAAGGTCATTGCCGTGCGGGGGAATTTCGACACGGCGCTCGATCTCGCCCGGGACGCCTCGCGGCGACTCGGCCTGGCCATCGTGAACTCCGTGAATCCCTATCGGCTCAGGGGGCAGCGGTCCGCCGCATGGGAGGTCTGCGACGATCTGGGGGATGCGCCGGACTGGCTCGCCATTCCCGTGGGCAACGCGGGGAACATCACCGCCTACTGGGCGGGCTTCGTCCAGTACGCCCGGTCAGGCAAAGCCTCCCGGATTCCCCGGATGATGGGGTTTCAGGCCGAAGGAGCCAGTCCGATGGTGAGCGGGGAGGATGTGCCCCAGCCCGAGACGGTGGCCACGGCGATTCGCATCGGGCGTCCCGTGAACGCCCGAAAGGCCCGTTGGGCCGTGCGGCGTTCCGGCGGAGCCTTTTCCGCCGTGTCGGACCCGGAGATCCTGGAGGCCCAGAGAATCCTGGCCTCCAGGGAGGGGCTCTTTGCGGAACCGGCCTCGGCGGCTCCGCTGGCGGGGCTTCTGGCGCTTGCCCGCCGGAATGAACTGCCGCGGGGGATTCGAGTTGTCATGGTGCTTACGGGAAACGGCCTCAAGGATCCCGATGCCGCGCTGGGAAAGACTCCGGCCATCACGGAAATCGACGGAAACTGGAGTTCTCTTGAGGAGGTGTTCCGGTCATGACCTTTCCGATTCGCGTCCGGGTTCCCGCGTCGAGTGCCAACCTCGGTTCGGGTTTCGACACGTTGGGCATGGGGCTCACGTTCTACAACGTGTACGAAGTGCTGGAACTCCTTCCCTCGGGTACCTACCAGGTGGAGGTTGTGGGAGAGGGAAGCCGTGAACTGGAGGATCCCGCGGCGAATCTGGTCATCCGTTCCTACGAGGCGGCTTTCGAGTCCTGGGAGAAGGAAGCTCCGGGACTGGTCTTCCGGGCCCTCAACGCGGTTCCCCTCTGTCGTGGGCTGGGCAGTTCCGCCGGCGCCGTGGTGGGAGGTGTCCTGCTCGCGAACGCCCTGCGGGAACGCCCTCTGTCGAAAGAGGCACTGTTGCCTCTCATGGTCCGTCTTGAAGGGCACCCGGACAATGTGGTTCCCTGCTGCGTCGGCGGCATGGTGGTGAGTTGTTGGGACGGGGAGCGCCTTCGCTATCTTCGGTTGACTTCCATGCCTCCGGACGTGTCGGTGGTGGTGGCGGTTCCGGAGTTTCGAGTGAGCACCAAGGCAGCCCGGGAGGTTCTTCCCGAGGTGGTCTCCCTCAAGGACGCCGTGTTCAACGTGAGTCGTGCGGCTCTCTTTACCGCCGCATGGGCCACCGGGTCCTGGGAACATCTTCTCTGGGCCATGGAGGATAAGCTGCATCAGCAGTTCCGGGCGAAACTCTTTCCGGGGGGCGAGGAGATTCTTTCGGAGATCCGGAAGAGTCCCGAGTGCATGGGAGTGGCCATCAGCGGTTCGGGACCGAGCATGATGGCCTTCGTGAGGGGAAATCCCCAGGGAGTGGCGGGGCGCATGTGCCGCATCTTCTCGGGGAATGGTGTACGGTCCCGGTTCTTTGTCCTCGATGTGGACGAGGCTGGTGCGAAACTGTCCGGAGGTGGCGTGCGTGTCGCGACTGGTGCTTAAGTTCGGGGGATCCTCTGTGGCGGATCCGGGGCGGATGCACGCCGTGGCCGCGAGGATCGAACCTTTCGTCAGGGAGGGCAACGAGGTTGTCGTCGTGGTCTCCGCCCGGGGAAAGACCACGGACGAACTGCTCTCACTCGCCGGAGAGCTTCGGGGGCAGGACAACCGGGAAATGGATCAGCTTCTCGCCACGGGAGAGCAGCAGTCCATCGCACTGCTCGCTCTCGCCCTGCGGGATCGAAAGATTCCCGCCCGTTCCTTCACGGGATTGCAGGCAGGGATCTATGCCGACGGCTATCACATGGAAGGGCGGATCCGCACGGTGCAACCCCATCACCTCGAAAAAGCTCTCGCCGAGGGGGCGGTTCCAGTGGTGGCGGGTTTTCAGGGCATCAATGCCTCGGGGGATATCATCACGCTCGGTCGGGGCGGGTCTGACCTGTCCGCGGTGGCCCTCGCCGCGTCCCTGGAAGCGGACGCCTGCCACATCTACACGGATGTGACCGGCGTCTACAGCGCGGATCCCCGGCTCGTTCCGGAGGCGCGCAAGCTCTCCCGGGTCTCCTACGGTGTGTGTATGGAGATGGCCGTCATGGGGGCCAAGGTGCTCCAGGCGAGGAGTGTGGAGATGGCGGCGCAGTATGACGTTCCCGTCTACGTGGCGTCGTCCTTCGACGAAGAGGAGGGAACATGGGTCATGAGAGAAGATGTGAACGAGCGCCTGGTCGTTCAGGCGGTGACACAGGACGGAAACGTGGCCAAGGTGGCCGTACTGGGAGTGCCGGACGTTCCGGGTATCGCCGCGAAGCTCTTCGGAGCGCTCGGCCAGAATGGCATCGGAGTGGAGATGATCATTCAGAGCGTCATGCGCGGCGACGTGAACGACATTGCTTTTCTTGTCCACAAGGCGTTTCTTGGCGAGGCGATCCGCATTTGCCGGAATGTCGCCCGGGATATCGAGGCCCAGGGCGTGACCTTCGACACGGAGATCGCCCGGATCTCCGTGGTGGGCGCGGGCATCGCCAACCATCCCGAAGTCCCTTCGAAAATGTTCTCCATTCTCGCCGACGTGGGGATCAACATCGACATGATCGCCTCCACTTCCCAGTCCATCACCTGCGTCATTCCCTCCGGACAGGTGGCAACGGCGGTGCGCGCGCTGCATCGTCATTTCGTTGAGGAGGAAGCACCGTGCGCGTCGCCGTCCTAGGAGCCACCGGCCTGGTCGGTCGGGAAATGATCGCGGTTCTGGAGCAGCGTTCTTTCCCCGTGGACGAACTGTTGCCTCTTGCGTCGGAGCGCTCCGCGGGGATCGAGCTTCCCTTTCGCGGGGAGAGTGTTTCCGTGCGGGCGGTGTCGGAGGATGTTTTCGAGGGGGTCGATCTGGCGCTCTTTTCCGCGGGCAGCGATCCTTCCCGGACATGGGCTCCCGTCGCTCGGGACAAGGGCGCCTGGGTGGTGGACAACAGCTCGGCCTGGCGCATGGCTCCCGATGTCTCCCTGGTGGTGCCCGAAGTCAACGCGGGAACGCTCCCGAAAACGCCCGCGGTGATCGCCAATCCGAACTGCGCCACCATCCAGACCGTCGTTGCGCTGAACCCGCTGCACCAGGCGGCGGGGCTTCTCGAATTCGCCGCCGTGACGTTTCAGTCCGTCTCCGGAACGGGACAGGAGGCTCTCCGGGAGCTTGCGGAGGGCAGCTCCCTTGCCCGGTTCGAGAGAGGCGTGCCTCTCGGCGGGGAAGAGCGGGCGCAGATCTATCCCCATCCCATCGCCTTCAACGCCCTGCCCCATATCGGCGGGTTCGACGACGAGGGGATCAGTGAGGAAGAGTGGAAAATGGTTCGGGAATCCCGGAAGATTCTGGGACTTCCCGAGCTTCCGGTGAGTTGTACCACCGTGCGGGTTCCCGTGTTTCGCGGGCATGCCGTGGCCGTGACGGCGGTGTTCCGCGATGCCCTCTCTCCGGATGAGGCCCGGGAGATTCTTCGAAATGCCCCCGGAGTGGTCGTGGAAGATGACCCCGGGAAGAGCGTTTACCCCCTCCCCAGAAGAGCCGCAGGGACGGATCCCGTCTACGTGGGACGCATTCGCCGGGATACGGCGCGAAGCAACGCTCTTGCCCTGTGGGTCGTGTCTGACAATCTCCGTAAGGGCGCGGCCCTCAACGCCGTACAGATCGGCGAGACGTTGCTGGAAAAGGGGCTTTTCCGGCACTGAACCCCTTCTTCGTTCTCTCCCGGCGGATGGAGCAGTCCGTCGGGCGGGCAACTTTCCCGGTGAGGTGCGCCGGGAGTTGACGAAATCTCCCGGAAGGTGCGGGACCTTTCGTCCCGATTCCGTTTTACGGGATCTCCGGAAAGGCTCTTGTGCGAACTGTCGTTTCCAAAGTTCTTCGAAGGAGAGGCGATTCCCGCTGCGACGTTTCTCTCGAAAGCGCCTCCGCACACGGATCCACGGGCAAACGTGCCCGGAAATCTCCGGAGCGAGGGGATGTTTTTCCGTAAGGGCATGGGATGGGGATAGATCTGCGCCCGTTCTTCCCCGAACGTCTCTCTCGAACCGGGTAGCCGTAGAATGGTGGATTTCGGCTGAAGGACTGCGTGGAATTGCCGATTCTCTCTTCCGGCAAGTGCACGAACCGGACCCGATAGGATAGAATAGCTGCGGCGCCGAAGGCGCCGCAGAGCTTTTTCCCGGGAGGAACAGTCATGAAGCGCCGTGTCAGCGCAACTGTCATTACCTTTTTGGGGGCGGGCGTGATCGCTTTTCTTCTCTGCTTTGCCTCCGCGGGATTTGCGGAGAAGGCCGAGGAGGTTCCATCGCAGGGAAAGGTGACGCTCACCGCGGAATCGCTCCGCTATGACCCCGAGTCGCAGCGCATTGTCGCCGAGGGAAACGTGATCATCCGCAGAGGAGCAGGCCGGATCACCGCCGAGCGGGGAGAGGGGCGGAGCGACGGTTCGCTCTTCATTCTCACCGGAAACGTGGCGGCGGCCTTTCCCGAGGAAGAACTCGAACTCGCCTGCACCTACCTCACCTATCGCGCACGGGATGCCTGGCTGCTTGCGTCCGGGGATGTGTCCATCTCCTCCGGGGGAGATCGTCTGAGGGCGGAGATGATCAAATATCGCCTCGGCGATTCCGTGGCCTACGAGGCCAGGGGGGATGTGTCGATCCTCTGGGAGGGGCGTAATTTCGAGGCCGACTCCGCATGGCGCGAGGGCGACGATTTCCGTGCCAGGAATGTGCGGCGCTTCGAGGACCCCAAGGAGCGTGTTTCTCTGGTGGCACCCACGGTGGTGGGGCGTGTCGAGGAGGGGGTGCTCGCGGAGGTGACTGCCGAAGGGGGCATTCTTGTGGAGGTCGCCGGACGGGACGGAAAGCCCGTGCGCATTCGCGGTGCCAAGGGAATCTATTCCATCGTCAAGGGCTCCGTCGTCGTGACGGGAAACGCTTCCGCGGTTCAGGCCGGGCGCACTGTTTCCGCCCAGAGCCTGGTGATGAACCTCGTCACCCGGCGCATCGAAGCCCTCGGAAAACCCCAACTCACCTTTCCCGTGGGGGAGTGAGCATGGGACGGATCTTTTCGGCGGAACGCCTCGTCAAGAGTTACCGTGGGAAGACCGTCGTGTCCTCGGTGAATCTCTCCGTGCAGCAGGGGGAAATCGTCGGTTTGCTCGGTCCGAACGGTGCGGGTAAGACGACGACCTTCTATATGCTCGTCGGACTCATCGCCCCCGATTCTGGAAATGTCTACGTGGACGGAAGGGATGTTACGGAACTGCCCATGTTCGGGCGCGCAAGGCTCGGCGTGGGATATCTTCCCCAAGAGGCGTCGGTGTTTCGCAATCTCTCGGTGGAGGACAATCTGCGCCTTGTCCTTGAGGAGCAGAACCATTCCTCTGGGGACTGGCGCGAGGTGTTGGAGCATCTTCTGCGAGAGTTCGGACTGGAACGGGTCCGTTCCGTGCCGGGATACGCCCTGAGCGGCGGTGAACGGCGGCGTGTGGAGATCGCACGATGTCTCGCCATCATGCCCGAGTTCATTCTCCTTGATGAACCGTTCAGCGGCATCGATCCCATTGCGGTCTACGACATTCAGCAGATCATCCTGGATCTCCGCAAGAAGGGATTCGGCATTCTGCTCACGGACCACAACGTACGGGACACTCTGGCGATCACGGATCGGGCCTGTCTGATCCACCAGGGGCAGATCGTCGTGGAGGGATCTCCCCAGGATGTGGCCGAGAGCGAGGTGGCCAGGAAATTCTACCTGGGAGAACGTTTTTCCTGGTGACGGCCAAGGATGGCGTTTCGATTGAGGACTTCTGCGACCTCCTGTCCGTGCATTCCTCTTTGGAAAGCTCTGAATAAAAACCTTTCGCTTTCGGAACCTCTGAAAAATGCTGCGCCGATCTCTGAAAAACGCGATGTGATCGAGATTGAGGAAGGGCGATTTCTACTTGATCAGAACTTCCTTTCCCTTGACTCGAGTCGCATCAGGCTCTGCGAGGCTCCTTGCGGGGCCAGCGTAGCCTTCTTCAGAGGTTTCTTTGGAAAAACGGGTCATTGCAGGAAATTCGCCTGGAGGTGACTGGGGCGGAACGGTGGGTGCCTTCGTCGCAACGGAACGAACTGGATCGAGGACGCGGTCTGCTGTCGAGTCGGATTTCTCCCCGATGGCGCTACGGAATGAAAGCGCGGGATCTTTTTTCCAGCAGGGGAATGCTCTCGAGTTCTTCGTTTTCGAGGAGAGCGAGAAGAACTGTTTTTGCTTCCGCCACCTCCGGAGAAAGCTCGAGCGAATGCTCTCTGAGGGCCGGTTCTACGGCGATGACGACCATGTCCATCTCCCGGGAGAATTCCTCCAGCAAGGAGGAAAGCGGAATGCCGTGGCTGCTCCAGGAGGTGCCTTCGCAGGATGCAAGCGGAAGGCGCCGTATGGCCCCGGGGGCAAGGCCCATGAGGGCCGCATCGACGATGATGAGCCGGGACGGTCTCGTCCTCCGGAGGTGTGCCAGGTGATTTTCCGGAGTGGTCTCACAGAGGCGTATCTCCATTCCTTCGGGAGATGCCTCCAGGAGCGCCTCGGCAATGCGGACTCCAACGCCGTCATCCCCGCGGAGGGGATTTCCGACGCCCCAGAGAACACTCGTTGTTTTTTTCACATTCATGACGGTTGTCAGTCCCTTCGGTGTTCCATTCCTCGCCGGTTCTTCTCGGGGAGTCGTTTCTGAAACACGCTCCGTCAAGGAGGATACCCTATGGACGGTTCCTCACGCAATGCCCGCATGGTACGCCATGCCTTCACGATGATGCTCGGTACCTTCGCCAGCCGAATCCTCGGATTGATCCGCGAGGTGCTCATGGCGGGCTGTTTCGGTGCGACGAGGCAGCTCGATGCGTTCTACGTGGCCTACACGCTGGCGAATCTCTCCCGCCAGCTCCTCGCGGAGGGAGCACTCTCCGCCTCGTTCGTTCCCGTCTTCTCTCAGGTGCTTGCCAGGGACGGAAAGGAGCGGGCGGTGCGCCTCGCCCGCCAGGCCATGACGGTGCTTTTGCTTCTTGGAGTTGCCGTGGTGCTTGGAGGCATCGTCGCCGCACCGCTTCTGGTCCGTTTCATGGCTCCAGGGTTCGCTCCGGAGATCCGGCTTCTCGCCGAATCCCTCACCCGATCGCTTTTTCCGTTCCTTCTTTTCGTCTCTCTGGGGGCTCTCGCCATGGGTGTCCTGAACAGTCTGGATTCCTTTTTCGTCCCCGCCGTGGCACCGGCGCTGAGCAACGTGACCTTCATCGCCGTGGTTCTTCTTTTCGTTCCTGCCTTCGGTATCAGAGGTCTCGTTGCGGCGGTTCTCCTCGGCGGCCTGGCCCAGTTGCTCCTGCAGTGGGGATGGAGCTGGAAGCTGGGGGTGCCGCTTTTTCCCGAGCGGCCGAACCGCAAGGATCCGGAACTCCGGCGCATGCTCGTGCTCTTTCTTCCCTACGCGGTGGGGCTTTCCCTCAATCAGGTGAATCCTTTGGTGAGTCGCATGCTCGGTTCTTTTCTGGAGGGTGGGGTCATTTCCGTTCTGAACTACGCGGACCGGGTACTCCAGCTTCCTCTGGGGCTCTTCGTGGTGGCCCTCTCCCAGGCGGTACTCCCTCTTCTCTCCCGCATCGCTCCGGGAGAGAACGAAGAGTTCATGGAATTCTATCGGGATGCGCTTCGCTTCGCTCTTTTCGTGGTTTTTCCCGTGGTGCTCGGGACGGTGGCGTGCAGCCGGGAGATCGTACACGTGCTCTTCTTTCGGGGTGCTTTCGACGTGTGGGCCTGGAATGCCACGTCAGGGGTTTTGTCCATGTACGCGTTGGGCCTTCCCGGAATGGCCTGTACCACGGTGACCATGAGGGCTCTCTATGCACGGAGCAGACCCAGGGATGCACTGTTCGTCACAGTGTCGAGCGTGACCGTGAACCTGGGCGCGAGCATACTGCTCATGTCTCTTCTTTCGTATCGAGGCATTGCCCTGGCTGCATCAATGGCCTTTACGGTCTCCGCACTCGTCGGGTACGTCCGGGTTCGGCGTTTCGGCGGGGAGGTGCGCGAGGGTAGAGACCGGCTCTTTTCGCCGGAATGGGGAAAGCCTGTGGGAATCGCCCTGGCGTTCACGACGGCGATGATCCTGCTCTGGAAATTCCTGCTGCCCTATCCTTCCGCGGCATCCCTTGCGCTGCGACTGCTCTGGCTTGGAGGTGTCGCCTGCATGGGTGGAGCGGTTTATGCTTTGACGACGCGTCGATTGAAGTGTCGGGAATGGGAATGGGTACGGAGCGCGTTGCGCCGTCGGAGGTAGCGGAAGAGAGGCATCCCGGGAGAGTCGGTCGTAGCGCCGGAAATGCTGCTGTAGAGTGAAACCAGAGGCGGAGCGTGTGCGGGGGACCGTCCCGACGAGATCGTCTTTTCCGGGAAAGGGAGGAGGCAGGGGGCGGTCCGTCCGCCGGGCACCTTTTCAGCGAGAAGAACCGATGCATATGTTCATCCTCTCCGAACGGCGGGAAGACTTGCGTTCGTTGTCCTCCGGGAGGATCATTGTCTGCGCCGGGAGGAACGTGTTCCTCCGCAGGCGCTCTCTGTGCCACAGAGAAGGGAGGAATTTCGCCGTGAAGAACGTGTTCCGTATCTTGAGCATCTGTCTTGCGGTGTGCGTGGTCCTTGTTGCGGGGACAGAACGCGTCGCTCGCGCTTTGTCCGTGGAGGAACTTGTGGAAGAGCGATCCGCCAACGTCTGGGTGGAGGGGCAGGATCTGGGGGGTATGATCGTCGGTGCTCGGGGGCAGATGACCTTCGTCTATGTGGACAATGTGCTCAGCCGCGCCTCCGGGGGCGAATCGGAAGCGCCGGACTGGCTCAAATGGCATGTGCAACATTTTCTCAGCAATGCCGCAAAAGGGAAAATCCTCTTCATTTGCCGTTATCGGGCGCTTATTCCCTGGACCTTCGAACCCGAACAGATTTTTGTTGGAACCTACGCGGTGCAGTGGAAGGACATCCTTACGAGAAAAGACTTCTTTCCCCACGGTGAGATTCCCTCCGATACGGTGGGCGTGTTCGCGTTCGTCGTTCCTCCGGGAGAGATCGCTCCGGGGAAAGAGATCCGTCTCGGCTACGGAGAGTACGCGACGAAGCTGCGCATTCCTGGGAGGTGAAGAGCGTGCACGTGTATCGGTGTGCTTCCTGCGGGGAGCGGTTTTCCTGTGAGACCTTCGCGAACAAGTGTCCCCGCTGTCGGGGAAAGAGTCTCATCCACGAGCAGGGGGAGCCCCGTCGAAAGAAGGCGGGCTGTACCGGAAGCTGCAGCAGCTGCGGTGGCGGCTGCGGTTGCGGAGGGCATTGAAGGTGGAGTTCCCTTTTCTGACACTCGGCATCGAAACGAGCTGCGACGACACGGCGGTGTGTGTTCTCGAAAACCAGCGCACCGTTCTCGCCCAGGGAATCTCGAGCCAGATAGCGGAGCACGCGCCCTTCGGAGGGGTCGTTCCCGAAGTCGCCTCCCGGTGTCACCAGGAGATATTGCTTCCCTTGCTGCAGAGGATCCTGGAGGAGGCGGGAGTCCGCAATCCCGCAAGGCAGCTCTCGCTCGTTGCGGTCACTGCAGGACCTGGTCTCGTGGGGTCTCTTCTCGTGGGGGTGATGAGTGCCAAGGCGCTTGCCCAGGCCTGGGAAGTTCCTCTCGTGGGGGTCAATCACCTGGAGGGACATCTCTTCGCCAACGTAGCCACCCATCCGTCTCTGGAGCCTCCCTTTCTCTCCCTCATCGTCTCGGGGGGACACACGGAGATCGTTTTCGTGCGCTCCTTCGGTGAATATGAGCTTTTGGGCGAGACGAAGGACGACGCCGTGGGGGAGGCCTACGACAAAGTGGCCAAGCTGCTCGGGCTCGGCTATCCCGGCGGCCCGGTGGTGGACCGGCTCGCCCGGGAGGGCGATCCCGATGCCTTTCCGCTTCCCGTGCCTCTTGAACATTCCGACGAGATCGGTTTCAGTTTCAGCGGTCTCAAGACGGCGGTCCTCTGGGTGCTGCGCAGGCTTGAAAGAGAAGGGAAACCCATTCCCGCGGCTCATGTGTGCGCGTCCTTTCAGAAGGCCGCCGTCGCTTCGCTCGTCGGAAAGATCCGCCTCGCCGTTCTGCGGTCGGGGGTGCGCCGCGTCGCCGTCTCGGGGGGGGTTGCGGCAAACAGTGCATTGCGGAGCGCGCTGGGTGCGCTGCCCGGCGTGGAGATTTTTCTCCCCCCCCTCTCTCTCTGTACGGACAATGCGGTGATGATCGCCGCAGCGGGATACAACATCTACCGACGAGGGTTCTTTTCCGACCTCTCCCTCTCGCCGGATCCGGCGCTTCCCCTCACCCGCTGAGCCTTGCCACGTGAAATTCGCACGTTCGCGTGCGCCCGTTTCTTCCTTGGCCGAGGCCGTTCTGCCTGAAATTCGGGACAAAACGGCCTCGGCGGCTTTGCTGTCGCGAGAGACCACAAAGGCTCAGAATGAAAATGGTCGAAAAAACGACGTAAAAAGCGAAAAAAGAGGATAGAAAGCCTTTTTCTGTGGAAATATGGATCTCACTGCGCTTGAGATCTTGTCTGAAGCTCAGTAAGATCATTCATGGTCAAATTAGCACTCGTTCGAAATGAGTGCTAACACGGAAACAAAATTTGAGGAGGGATTGTGAATGAAGCTCAAACCCCTTGCGGACCGTATCGTTGTGAAGGTCCTCTCCCAGGAGGAAAAGACCAAGGGCGGCATCGTTCTTCCGGACACGGCGAAAGAGAAGCCCCAGGAGGGCGAAGTGAAGGCCGTCGGGACCGGAAAGGTTCTCGAAAACGGACAGAAGCTTCCCCTTGAGGTCAAGGTGGGAGATCGCATCATCTTCAGCAAGTACTCCGGAACGGAAGTCAAGATCGACGGCGAGGAGTTCCTCATCCTCAGCGAGCGGGACGTCCTGGCCATCGTCGGCTAGAGGTGTTCTTCTCCCGCAGGGAGTTCTTTCCGGCACAGTGAAACGTAGACATACCCAATTCCTCCAGGAGGTGCACAACCAATGGCAGCGAAGATTATTGCATATGGCGAAGACGCCCGTCGGGCGCTCATGCGGGGCATCAACCACGTGGCCGACACCGTCGGTGGAACGCTCGGGCCCAAGGGACGCAATGTGGTTCTCGAGAAGAAGTTCGGCTCTCCCACCATCACCAACGACGGCGTGACCATCGCCAAGGAGATCGAACTTGAGGATCCCTTCGAGAATATGGGAGCGCAGCTCCTCAAGGAAGTCGCCTCCAAGACGAACGATGTCGCCGGAGACGGAACCACCACCGCCACAGTCCTCGCTCGGGCGATGATCCGCGAGGGCATGAAGAATGTCGTGGCCGGGGCCAACGGGATCCTGATGCGCCGCGGTATCGAGAAGGCTGTGGATGTCGTGGTGGACGAGCTGAAGAGCCTCGCTCTGGACGTGAAGGACAAGGCGAAGATCGCTCAGGTCGCCGCCATCTCCGCAAATGACAAGGGCGTGGGCGAGCTCATCGCCGAGGCCATGCAGAAGGTCGGCGAGGACGGGGTCATCACCGTCGAGGACAGCCAGACCGTGGGAACCACCCTTGAGATGGTGGAAGGGCTTCAGTTCGACAAGGGCTACATCAGCCCCTACATGGTCACCGATCCCGAGCGGATGGAGTGTGCACTGGACGACGCCTACATCCTCATCAACGACGGCAAGATCAGCAACGTGAAGGACATGCTTCCCGTTCTCGAGAAGGCCGTGCAGGCGGGTAAGCCCCTCATGATCATCGCCGAGGACATCGAGGGTGAGGCTTTGGCCACCCTTGTGGTGAACAAGCTTCGGGGCATTCTCCAGGTCGTGGCCGTGAAGGCTCCCGGTTTCGGCGAGCGCCGCAAGGCCATGCTCCAGGACATCGCCATCGTCACCGGCGGTCAGGTCGTCAGCGAGGAAATCGGCATCAAGCTCGAGAACGCCGATCTCTCCATGCTGGGTCGCGCCAAGAAGATCCGGGTTTCCAAGGAAGAGACCACCATCGTCGAGGGCGCGGGGAACTCCGAGGAGATCCGCAAGCGGGCCGCCCAGATCAAGCGGGAGCTTGAGGACAGCACCTCCGAGTATGACAAGGAGAAGCTTCAGGAGCGCCTCGCCAAGCTCGTGGGCGGCGTGGCGGTCATCCAGGTGGGTGCCGCCACCGAGACCGAGCAGAAGGAACTGAAGCACCGCATCGAGGATGCCCTGAATGCGACCAGGGCCGCCGTGGAGGAAGGCATCGTCGCCGGAGGCGGCGTGGCCCTCGTGAACTGCCTCCCCGCTCTCGACAAGTTCCTCGGCACGCTTGAGGCGGACGAGAAGATCGGTGCCGCTCTTGTGAAGAAGGCCCTCACGGAGCCGCTCCATCTCATCGCCAACAACGCGGGTCTTCAGGGCGACGTGGTGGTCGAGCGCGTCTCCACCCTTTCCAAGGGGCATGGTCTCAACGCCGTGAGCGGCGAATATGAGGATCTCGTCCAGGCCGGTATCATCGACCCCGTGAAGGTGACCCGGAGTGCGCTGCAGAACGCCGGTTCCATCGCAGCCATGGTGCTCACCACGGAGAGCCTCGTCGCCGACAAACCCGAGAAGAAGGACAAGATGCCTCCCATGCCCGGTGGTATGGGTGGAATGGGAGACATGGACTACTAGGTCCGGAGGTTGTTCGAGCCGCAACACGAGGCCCCCGCACTTGCGGGGGCCTTTTCGCTGGAGTCCCCTGTTTTCGGCGTGGTATGATTGGCCGGGAGGCCTTTCCGGAGCACAGGAAGGCGTTCTCTCGGAGGTCTCTGTGCGGACCC
>NZ_JARKPW010000033.1:0-37900 GCF_029975095.1 Aminiphilus sp. | reverse complement strand
GTGACCTTCCGTGCCGGAGACACCCGGGCGGACAGCATCGCCGTCGGGGCTCCGCGAAACTGGGCGAAAGCGCTGCGTGCGGTCCGGGAGAGCCGGGGAGACATGGTTCGGGTCGGCGACGGGGAGATCCTCTCGGCCATGACGGAACTCGCTCGGACCGTGGGGGTCTTCGGAGAGCCCGCGGGAGTGACCGCCTTCGCGGGGTTCCGCAAGATGGCCCTTGAGGGGAAGATCGGCAGGGACGAACGGGTGGTCATCGTCGTCACCGGAAACGGCCTGAAGGATATCGACAGCGCCCGCAAAGCCGTGCAGGAACCCCTTCTGGTGGATCCGGACCCGGAGGACCTGCTGCGAAAACTGGGAAACATCGCTCGCCAAGGGCGGTAGAGAAGGAGGAGAAGATCGTGGCTGCAAACGAACGTGCGCTTGTCTGGGGTCCCACCTTCGAGGAAATGCTCCATCCCGAGAAGATGCCCGTCGCAGTCCGGAAGCGGGCCGTGGAGGCGGCGAAAACGGATCCCCTCGATCCGGTGAATCTTTTCAACATCACCTGGAAGGACGAGAACTGCCGTCCTTATTCCATGGTCCTTCCGAAGGAACTCACCGGCATCGACGCGCCCGTGGCGGTGCTCTACAGCAAGGATTTCCCCACGGGATCGCACAAGGTAGGGGCCACGTATTCGGTGACCCTGGAGCACCAGCTCGAAGGAAAGATCGCGCCCGGCAGGGACACGCTGGTCTATCCCTCCACAGGGAACTACGGCATCGGCGGCGCCTGGGTGGGAGCCCGCATGGGCTACGATGCCCTTGTCATCCTTCCGGAGCTCATGAGCCAGGAGCGCTTCGACCGGATTGCGAGCTACGGAGCCCGGTACATCAAGACGCCGGGGTGCGAGTCGAGCGTGAAGGAGATCTTCGACAAGTGTCACGAACTGCGGCGCGAACCGGACACGGTGATCCTCAACCAGTTCGAGGTCATGGCCAACTACCGCTGGCACTACGCCGTCACGGGGAACACCGCCTCGGAGGTGATTCGGGATCTGGGCGCGCAGGGCGTCGGCAACGGGCGCTGCGCCGCCTTCGTCTCCTCCATGGGGTCCGCGGGGACCATCGCCGCGGGGGACCGGCTGAAGCAGCTCTTTCCCTCCTGCCGGATCGTGGGGCTGGAGCCGACCCGGTGTCCGACCCTGTACTCCAACGGCTACGGCGACCACGACATCCAGGGAATCGGCGACAAGCACGTCACGTGGATCCACAACGTCCTCAACATGGATCTTTTGATCTGCGTGGACGACATGGAGTGCAAGAAGGGGCTGCAGCTCCTCACGGATCCCGTCGGCATGGCCTGGCTCCGCGAGACGGGCGTCTCCGAGGAGAACCTTCGCCTCATGGCGTCCATCTTCGGCATCTCCGGCGTGTGCAACGTCCTTGGGGCCATCAAGGCGGCGAAATTCTACGGCTTTTCCAAGGACGACGTGATCGTCACGGTCTGTACCGACGCGATCGATCGGTATCATTCGGTGATGCGGCAATTGGACGAGCGCTTCGGCGGAATGACCCGGGAAGAGGCGAAGCTGCGGCACGAGACACTTTTCCTGGGGCAGCGCACGGACTGGGTGCAGGAGGGAACCAGGTTGAACAGGGAACGCTGGTTCAACCTGAAGTACTATACCTGGGTGGAACAGCAGGGAAAGACCGTGGCCGAACTGGATGCCCAGCGGTCTCCCGCCTGGTGGGAAGCCCACCAGGCGAAGGTCGCCGACATGGATGCCCGGCTGCTCGCCCTGCGGGGGTAGAATCGTGCTTTTCGTGCGCCGCGCCGCGTTCCGTGTGCTTCTTCTCTGTGCGGTTCTCCTGTGCCGGGACGCCTCCGCCAGGGAGATCCGGCTCGCCCACCTCAATCCCCAGCGTCCCTTCGAGGTGGGCACCGCCGCGATGGCCCAGGTCTTCAAGAACATGGTGGAGGAGGGCAGCGGCGGAAGCCTCCAGGTGGTGCTCCTCCCCGAGGGAGAGCCCGGAAACGAGCGGGAGTGCATGGAGCAGGTGCGGGCGGGGGTGCTGCAGAGCTACATCGCCTCCGCCGGAGGAATGGCCCCCTTCTATCCGCTGGTGGGCGTTCTGGACATCCCCTTCGCGATCCGGGATTTTTCCGTGGCGTGGAGGGTCTACGACGGTCCCTTCGGCGAGCTGCTCCGGGAGGACATTCTGACGAAGTCCGGATTCCGCGTGCTCGGCTTCGGAGAGGCCGGAGGCTTCTTCCAGATTTCCAACAACAAGCGCCCCATCCTCTCTCCGGAGGACATGGAGGGACTCCGCATGCGGGTCATGGCGATTCCTTCACAGGAAAATCTCATGCGGGCCTTCGGGGCCGTGCCGGTGGTCATGCCCTGGTCCGAGGTGCGTACCGCCCTTGAGACGGGAGTCGTGGACGGGCAACACAACCCGGTTCCCATCCTGCTCGCCGGAGGGCTTCAGACGGTGCAGCGCTATCTGACGCTTTCGAACCACCTGTACAGCGTCTATTTCTGGGTCATGAACGACGATTTCTACCGGACGCTCACTCCGGAGGAACGGCGTGTGGTGGACGAGGCGGCCCGGGTGGCCATCGTCGCGGGACGAGGGCTCAACCGGATTCTCGAGGCCTCCGAAAAGGGCGTTTCCCTCCTGGAGGAGGCGGGGGTCCGGATCGACCTGCTTTCCGAGGAGGCGACGGAGGCGTTCCGCCGGATCGGCCGCGCCTCCGCCCTGGCGTTTCTCGCCGAATCGTCCGGCGAGGAGGGGCGGCGGATGGCGGAACGCTATCTCGACGCAATACGTGTTGCGGAAAAGGAAGTGGAGTGAACGTTCCGGCGGAATGGGAAGGGGCAGGGGGAATTGTTTCCGTTCGGGAAAGACGGGAAGGGAGTCGAGACGGATGCGTGTCGGAGCCGAAGAGGTACGGCGGCTGGCTGAGGCTTGTCTGCCGGACATGGCCCGCTTTCTGCGGGAGATGGTGGCGATCCCGAGCGAGAGCGGCAACGAGGAACGGGTGATCCAGAGAATCTGGCAGGAGATGGAGAAGGTCGGCTTCGACCAGGTGGAAATCGATCCCATGGGGAACATCCTCGGCACGGTGGGAAGCGGCAGGCGCCTCATCGCCATGGATGCCCACATCGACACGGTGGGGGTGGGCAACCGGGAACTCTGGACCTTTGATCCCTACGAGGGCTACGAGGATGAACAGTGCATCGGCGGACGAGGTGCGTCGGACCAGAAGGGCGGCATGGCCTCCATGGTCTACGGGGCGAAGATCATCAAGGATCTGGGGCTTGAGGGAGACTATTCGCTCCTCGTGACGGGAACGGTGCAGGAGGAGGACTGCGACGGCCTCTGCTGGCAGTACATCGTCCAGGAGGACGGCATCCGCCCCGAGTTCGTGGTCTCCACGGAGCCCACTTCCTGCAGAATTTACCGCGGCCAGCGGGGACGGATGGAGATCCGGGTATCCGTGTCGGGACTGTCCTGCCACGGCTCCGCGCCGGAGCGGGGCGACAACGCCATCTACAAGATGGCGCCCATTCTGCTCGAACTCCGGGCGCTCCACGAAAACCTCCGGGATCACGAGTTCCTCGGCAAGGGAAGCCTTGCCGTCTCGGAGATCTTCTTCTCCTCCCCCTCCCGGTGCGCCGTGGCGGACGGCTGCAGCATCTCCATCGACCGACGCCTTCCTCTGGGAGAAACAGCGGAATCCGCCCTGCGGGAGATCCGGAACCTGCCGTCGGTGAAGGCCGCGGGTGCCACGGTGAGCATGTACGACTACGCCACGCCCTCCTACCGTGGGCTTGTCTATCCCTCCGAGGCCTCTTTCCCCGCCTGGCTCATCGACGAGGACCACGCGGCAACCCGGACCCTCGTCGAGGCCTATCGGTGCCTCACCGGGAAGGAGCCCGTCGTGGACAAGTGGACCTTCTCCACCAACGGCGTCGCCATCATGGGGCGATTCGGTATTCCCTGCGTCGGCTTCGGCCCCGGACACGAGGACCAGGCCCACGCCCCGGACGAGCGGACCTGGAAGAGCGAACTCGTGACCGCCGCGGCCATGTACGCCATGATTCCCTCCCTGTACGTGGAACGCTGCAACGCATAGGGGAAGGACGCTGACAAGATCTCTTCTGAAGAAGGCTGCATCAGCCCCGCAGGGTGCATCTCACAGAGCCTGATGCCAATCCGAACCGAAAAAAACGAAAGGC
The DNA here is from genome assembly GCF_029975095.1 of Aminiphilus sp. Classification (NCBI taxonomy): domain Bacteria; kingdom Thermotogati; phylum Synergistota; class Synergistia; order Synergistales; family Aminiphilaceae; genus Aminiphilus; species Aminiphilus sp. Next base: position 33,671 of record NZ_JARKPW010000033.1, on the reverse strand, counting down.
CTTTGTTCTGTGCTTTCTAAAGACAAAAAGAAAGGAAGGAAACCATATGCAAACGTTGTTCCGGGGAAAACATTTCATCACCCTCCGCGAGTGGACCAGGGAGGAGATCGACACGCTTCTGGACGTCTCCTGCGAGCTGAAGCGTTCCTTCGCCATGGGCGTTCCCACGCCGCTCCTTCCCTATCAGACGGTGTTCCTCATGTTCTTCGAGCAGTCCACGAGAACCCGCAACTCCATGGAGGCGGGAATCACCCAGCTGGGCGGACATGCCCACTATCTCGACACGAGCACCATGCAGATCTCCCACGGGGAGACGCCCAAGGACACGGCGATCATCCTCTCCCGGTTCGGACACGCCATCGCCTGCCGGAACTGCTTCTGGAAGACCGGCAACGCCTATCTGCGCGAGATGGCCCAGTGGTCCCGGGTGCCCGTCATCAACATGCAGGACGACCTGTATCACCCCCTCCAGGCCATCGCGGACCTCATGACCATGCGGGAGAAGCGGGGAACGGATCTGCGCCGCCTGAAGGTCTCCATCATCTGGGCGTTCGCGACGAGCCACAAGAAACCCATCTCCGTTCCTTTGAGCCAGGCGCTCCTCTTCCCCCGGTACGGCATGGACGTGACGCTGGCGCATCCCAAGGGGTGGGAGCTGCCCGACTGGGTCATCGAGGAGGCCCGCAAGAATGCGGAACAGACCGGCGGCACGTTCCGGGTCATTCACGACCAGGACGAGGCCTATCGCGACGCGGACGTGGTGTTTCCCAAGAACTGGGGGAGCTGGGTGACGAACGAGAGCACCGACGTGGTCGATTCCGCCCTGGAGGCGAACCGCGCCTGGAAGTGCACCCGGGAGAAGATGCGCCTCGCCTCTCCGGAGTGTCTCTACATGCACGCCCTTCCGGCGGACCGGGGGAACGAGGTGGAGGACGCGATCATCGACGGGCCGAACTCGGTGGTCTTCGACGAGGCGGAGAATCGGCTGCACACGGCAAAGGCCATCATGGCCCTCACCATGGGCGGGCGGGGATAGAAGACGGAAGGCGCGGAACATCGAAGAAGGGAGGCAACGCCGTGGAATGGCTTTTCCCCGAAAACGTCGCAGAAGCGGCGCGATATGTCCAAGAGGAAGGAGTGCTTCCCCACGGTGGAGGAACGATGCTCCTGCGGAGAGATCTCTCCCGCATCCGCGGGATGGTGGACCTGTCCCGAACCGGGCTCTCGGGTCTGCGCAGGGAGGGAGAGGCGTTCTTCCTCGGTGCGACGACGACCTTTTCCGAAGCGGCTCGGGCCTTGAGAACATGCGGCGCCGCTCCGGCGCTCAGCCGCGCCCTCGGCATTGCGGCGGCGACGCCGCTCCGCAACCGGATCACCGTCGGCGGCAGCATCGCCTCCTTTCCCCTCTGGTCCGACCTGATGGGCCCCCTTCTCGCCCTGGGAAGTTCCGTCCATCTCCGGGGACGGGTGGCAAAGACCGTTCCGCTGGAGGACTACGTCACCACTCCGGATCTGCGCAAAGGGACTCTCGTCACGGGGTGTTCCTTTTTCGACCGCCCCTGGCGCGTCTGGTATCACCGGGAGGTTCGGGTTCGCTTCGACTATCCCGCCTTCACGCTCACGCTCCTCGCCCTCGTGGAGGAGGAGTGCGTGAAGGAGCTGCGGGCGGTGCTCGTGGGATGCAGAAACCGGTTTTCCCGGATGACCGAGATCGAGGAGGCTCTCCGGGGCTTTCCCCTGGGGACGGAACTTCCCGGAGGGTTGGGACGCCGGTTCGATGTGGCCTTTTCCGAGAGGCCCCACGGCAGCGCGGCCTACCTTCGGGAAATTGCGGGCGTGTGGGTGGAGCGCGGTCTGAGCGCACTTCTCGGGAACGGCAAAGACAGCTGACGGAGAGGAGGGGGAACATGCAAGGACGCTTTCGTGTGAACGGCAAAGAGGCCCTGTGGACCTTCGAGGCCGGGGCGACCCTCCTCGACGTTCTTCGGGAAAACGGTGTCACGGAGGTCAAGGAGGGCTGCCGGGAAGGGCATTGCGGCTGCTGTGCCGTCCTTCTGGAGGGTGTGCTCGTGGATTCCTGCCAGGTCTTCGCCGCCACGGCCATGGAGCGGGAGATCACAACCTCCCGGGGACTCGGGGACCTGCGCGCTCCCTCGGCGGTGCAACAGTCCTTCGTGGATGCGGGGGCGGTGCAGTGCGGTTTCTGCACGCCCGGCATGGTTCTGGCCACCCATGCCCTGCTGGAGGAACGCCCGGAACCGACGGAGGAGGAGATCGCCGCAGGACTCGACGGCAACCTGTGCCGGTGCACGGGCTACGTGAAGATCGCCGAGGCGGTGCGTCTCGCGTCGGAGCGGCGCAGGGCGGGAGGGAACTGCGGCGGCGGAGGGGGGTGCGGCGCATGAGTGCGGCGCCGAAACGCGCCTTCACCGTGGTCGGCAGGAATGTGGCGAAGAGCGACGCCCTGGCTCTCGCCGTCGGAACCGAGCGCTTCACCGGGGATTTTTCCGTCTCCGGCGCGCTCTCCGTGGCGGTGCTGCTCTCGCCGCATCCCCACGCGGACATCATCCGGATCGACACGAGCGAGGCCGAAAAGATTCCCGGCGTCGTGGACATTCTCCATCACGGCAACGTTCCCGAAGTTCTCCACACCACGGCGGGGCAGGGCTATCCCGAGCCCTCGCCGTACGACACGCTCCTTTTCGACCGCAAGGTCCGCTTCGTGGGCGACCGGGTGGCTCTCGTCGCTGCGGAGACGAAGGAGGCGTCCCTGGCTGCCCTCGGGAAGATCGTCGTCGACTATGTTCCCCTGGAGCCGCTCTTCGATCCCGAGCGCGCCATGGAGGAGGATGCCCCCAGACTCCACGGTGACGACGCCTACGCCCCGCTCCCCGTTGCCTACGACGCGGCGCGGAACCTGGCGGGAGAGATCGCCTTCACCATCGGCGACCTGGAAAAGGGCTTCGCCGAGGCGGATTTCGTGGAGGAGCAGGTCTATCACACCCACATTACCGCCCATTGCGCCCTTGAACCACACTGTGCCTCGGCCTGCCTGGACGAGCGGGGGCGGCTCGTGGTCATCTCCTCCACCCAGGTTCCCTTTCACGCCCGGCGCACCACGGCGCGGCTCCTGGGCATTCCCACCGGCATGGTCCGGGTGGTGAAACCCCGTCTCGGCGGCGGCTTCGGTAGCAAGCAGGAGATTCTCGTGGAGCCCCTCGTGGCCATGGTGACCTGGCGGACGGGTCGGCCCGCCACTTACGTCTGCTCTCGGAAGGAGGTCTTTCTCTCCACCCGCACGCGCCATGCCATGCGGGTTCGCCTCAAGACGGGGATGATGCGGGACGGCACCATCACGGCCCTCTCCATGGACGCGCTCATGAACGCCGGCGCCTACGGTCCCCACGCCCTCACGGTGGTCTCCGTGGCGGGAGGCAAGAGCCTTCCCCTGTTCAACAAGATTCCGAACCTGCGTTTTCTGGGCCGGTCGGTGTACACGAACCTTCCCGTGGGCGGCGCCTATCGCGGGTACGGGGCGACCCAGGCCTTCTTCGGGCTCAACCAGCACGTGGACATTCTCGCAAGGCGGGTCGGCCAGGATTTCCTCGACTACGTGAAGCGGTGGCACATCCGGGAGGGGGAGACCTCTCCGGTCTTCCGGGCCCTCGGAGAGGGCAAGGAGGGGGTGGACCAGATCATCCGCTCCTGCAAGCTCGACGAGTGCATCGACCGGGGTGCCGAGGCCATCGGATGGAGGGAAAAGCGGGGAAAACGTCTCTCGCCCGCGCCAGGAAGAGTGCGCGGCGTCGGGGCGGCGGTGTCCATGCAGGGATCGGGCATCCCCGGCATCGACATGGCGGCGGCGTCCATGAAGATGAACGAGGACGGCTCGTTCAATCTCCTCGTCGGGGCGGCGGACATCGGCACGGGCGCGGACACCATCCTCGCCCAGATCGCCGCGGAGGTCCTCGGACTTTCCGTGGAGAAGATCCTGGTCCTCTCGGGCGACACGGACGTGACGCCCTTCGACGTGGGGGCCTACGCGTCGTCCACGACCTATGTCTCCGGAAACGCCGTGGCGAAGTGCGCCGAGAGCTGCGCGGCCCAGATTCTGGACGTGGCGGCGGACATGCTGGGCGCACGGAAGGAGGACCTCTGCCTCGAAAACGGCTCTGTCCGCGATCTGCGGACGGACAAACGCGTCGCCTTCGGGGACGTGGCGGTGAAGACCCTCTACGGCCACGACCAGTTCCAGATCCAGGCTCAGGCCTCCTACGTGGGGAGCGAATCGCCTCCGCCCTTCATGGCCCAGTTCGCGGAAGTGGAGGTGGACCTGGAGACGGGAAAGGTGGCCGTGCTCGACTTCGTCTCCGCGGTGGACTGCGGGCAGCCCATCAATCCCCGTCTCGTGGAGGGACAGGTGGAGGGAGCGGCCCTGAACGGCATCGCCTACGCCCTGTGGGAAGAGTACCGCTTCGATGGATCGGGGAGGATGCGGAACCCCTCCTTCTGGGACTACAAGATTCCCACCCTCGGGGATGTGCCGCGCCTTCGCACCATCGTCGTTTCCTCCCACGAGGAGACGGGGCCCTTCGGTGCCAAATCCGTCTCGGAGATCGGCATCAACGGTCCCGCTCCGGCCATTGCGAACGCCATCTATGATGCCACGGGAGTGCGCCTTTTCGATCTCCCCTTCACGCCGGAAAAGGTGTTGCAGGCTCTTCGGGCGAACGTTCCGGGGCAGTGCGGCGCAGAGTCGCGCCCTGCGACGGAGGGGAAGGAGGCATGAGCGCGGAGGTGCTCGCCGTCGGAGACAAGGGGAAAGACCCGCCCGCCCGGGGATTCGCCGTGGGAAACGGCGTAATCGCCGACGGGTGCGGTCTCTTTCTGGACCGCGGGGCCGTGCTCGTCCGGAACGGAAGGATCGTCGAGGTGGGGGATGTCGCCTCCATCCGCGCCCGGCTCCGGGAGGGGGAGGAATTCTGCGACGTGGGAGGGCGGCTTGTCCTGCCGGGATTCTTCAATCCTCACCATCACCTCTATTCCTTTTTTGCCGTGGGGCTGGCGCCGCTCGGCGCCACGCCGGACTTTTCCGCCATCCTGGAGCGGCTCTGGTGGCCCCTCGACGACGTGCTCGACGCGCCGACGCTCCGCCTGTCGGCGCTGCTCGGGCTGTGCGACGCCCTCCGGCACGGCGTGACCACCGTCTTCGACCATTCCGCCTCCATGAGCTGCGTCCGGGGAAGCCTGGACATTCTCGCCGGCGCATTCCGATCGCTGGGCATGAAGGGGCTCGTCTGCTACGAGATGTCCGACCGGGCGGACGGCCCGAAGAGCCCCTACGGAAAGAGTGTCGGAGCGCGCGGTGCACGGGGGCACGCGGAGGAGAACCTCGATTTCTGGCGGCGGCACCGGGATGATCCTCTGGTTCGGGGCGCTTTCGGCCTGCACGCCAACTTCACCCTCGGCGAGGAGACCCTCGCCTGGGTTCGACAAGTCAAGCCGGAAGAGATGCCCATTCACATCCACTGTGGCGAGGACGAGAGGGATCTGCGCTTCTGCCGCGACCTGGGCTACGCTGGTCCGGTGGACCGGCTCCGGCGCTTCGGCCTTCTGGACGCGCGGTCGCTTTTGGCCCACCTGGTGCACGTGTCCGACGAGGATTTGGACCACCTGGAGCGCAGCCGCTCCGCGGCGATCTGGAACCCCGAGTCCAACGCGAATAACGGAGTGGGGCGCCTCAACCGCAAGAAACTCTCCCGGTGTGTTCTCGGTACGGACGGCATGAGCTGCGACATGGTTCAGACCCTGCGTTCCGCCTGCCTTCTCGGAGAGGGTTCCCGGGAGGACTTCCGCGAGCTGGGACGGATTTTCTTTGCGGAAAGCCGCGACGTGCTGCGGCGCTTCTTTCCCGATGCGGGGGGGCTGGGACCGGGCAGGCGGGCGGATCTGACGGTGCCCGAGTACCTGCCTCTGACGCCCGTGACGGCGGCGAATCTGCCGGGGCATCTGATTTACGGAGCCAAAAACGGACGGGCCTTTCTCACCGTCGGGGACGGACGGATCCTCTTCCGGAACGGACGGGTGACGCTTCTGGATGAAGAGGCGCTCCTTCCGGAGGCGATGGCCGCCGCGAGAGCGCTGGGAGAACGTTTTTCCCGCCGCGCCTGAGGCAGGGGGTTTTGCCGGGCGGGCGCATGCGTCCGAGGTGCGATGTTCGGCGACATGAGCACCATGAGAAAAAAGAGTCACGCTTCGGGGGACAAGGCTGTTGTAATGAAGGAGGAACGCCCATGGCGAATCTGGCACAGTGCGTAAACGGTCTCCACTTCCGCAATCCCGTGCTTCCCGCGGCGGGGCCCAACGTGCACACGGGGGAACAGATGCTCGCCGCTGCGGAAGGAGGTGCGGGGGGCATCGTGGCGAAGACCGTTTCGGTGCGCGCCGCATCGGATCCGCGTCCTTCCATCAGGCGGACCGGTCTCGGCCTGCTCAACTGCGAGACCTGGGCGGAGGTGTCTCCCCGGGAGATGTTTCCCGAGTTGAAAAAGGCGAAGGAAGCGGGGCTGCCCCTCATTGTCTCCGTGGGGTACTCTCCGGAGGAAGTGGCCTTTCTCGGCGAGCTGCTCGAGCGCGAGGTGGCCCCCGACGCGGTGGAGTTCTCCATCCACTACGTGGGAAAGGAACTCGATCCCCTGCTCGACGTGGCAAAGGCACTTCGGCGGAGCACGAAAATCCCCATCTGGATGAAGCTCTCTCCCTCCGTGCCGGACCTGGAGGCCCTCGCCAAGGCGGCCTCTCCCGTGGTGGACGCCTTCGTGGCGATCAACTCCTTGGGCCCCGCCCTCGACATGGACGTGGAGAGCGTCTCGCCCCTCCTCGGTTCCTCCTACGGGCAGGGGTGGCTGTCGGGGCCGCCCATTCTTCCGCTCGCCCTGCATTTCGTGTATCGCCTCACCACCGTGCAGGACAAGCCCGTCATCGGCGTGGGAGGGATCGAACGGGGCGTGGACGCGGTGAAATTCTTCCTCGCCGGGGCCTCGCTGGTGCAGGTGTGTTCTGCGGCGATTCGGCAGGGGCACGGCGTGTACGGAAAAATCGCGGCGGAACTCGATACGTGGCTCGACGCACACGGGTATGCCTCGGTGGAGGAGATCCGAGGGCTCTACGGGCGTCGCCTGAAGGAGCGAAACCGGATCGAGGGCGTTCCGGTCATGGCGGTGGACCGGGAGCGTTGCGTGGCCTGCCGGACCTGTCTTTCCCGGTGCGTGTCGGGAGCGCTTTACTTCGACGGAAGCAAGGCTGCCGTCCATGCCGCATCCTGCATCGGCTGCGGTTTCTGCCGGGATTTCTGCCCCGCCGGGGCGCTGGCGCTCCGGGACAGGCGCGGGGATGGCTCGGGAGCGGAGGGCTAGAAATTTCCGCCACGGTTCCGGGACGGTGCGGAGGAGGAGCGAGACCACCTGGAGGGCTGCCCGGAGGAACTTGGCCCGCGAAGACAAGATCCGGGCTGCACGAAAGGACAAGACCTGTTCAAGACCATCGTTGAAGGACGCCTGCTCGGGTATCCCCTTTTCGGAGGGTGCTCTCGTAAAGGCGAACGAGATCAAGTGCAGAAGGAGGTCTGCCCGTGGAAGACCGACTGTTTTCGCCGGTGGGCGCGTCCTGTTCCCGCATCGAGGGATGGGAGAAGGTGTCCGGGACGGCCCGTTTTACCGACGACATTGCCGTTCCCGGAGCATGGTTCGGCGATGTGGTGCGCGCTCCCGTCTGCCGGGGGCGTCTCCGGGAGATTCGCTTCGATCCCGCCTTCGACTGGAGCCGTGTCACCGTCGTGACGGCCCGGACTCTGCCCGGACCGAACGTGGTGCACATGATCCGGGACGACCATCCCATCGTCGCGGCGGAGGAGATCCGGTTTCTCGGGGAGCCCGTGGTGCTTTTGGCCGCTCCTGACAGGGCCATCCTCGCGGCGGCGATGGCGGCGGTCCATCTGGACGTGGAGGAGCTTCCCGCCCTGCTCTCCCTCGACGAAGCCCAGGAGCGCCTTGCGCTCTCCCGGGAACACGTGCTCGCCTCCTACGCATTTTCAGGCGGGGACACCGCGTCGGCCCTTGCGGGATCGGATCTCGTCGTGGAAGGAGTCTATCGGACGGGGCACCAGGAGCACATGTATCTGGAGCCCCAGGGAATGATCGCCTTTCCCGGAGAAAACGGGGGCGTGGAGGTGACGGGGTCCCTGCAGTGTCCCTACTACGTGCACGGGGCGCTGACGAAGGCTCTTGCCCTTCCCCCCGAAAGGGTAGTGGTCCGTCAGGCCGTCACGGGAGGCGCCTTCGGAGGCAAGGAGGACTACCCCTCGGTGCTCGCCGTGCAGGCGGCGCTTCTGGCGCTTGCCTCGGGAAAACCCGTGCGGATGATTTTCGACCGGCGGACGGACATCCGCGTCACCACCAAGCGTCACCCCTCGCTCATCTTTCACCGCACGGGAGTGCGGAAGGACGGAACGCTCCTCGGTGCGGAGATCGACATCTACCTGGACGGCGGAGCCTATGTCACGCTGAGTCCGGTAGTTCTCTCCCGGTGCATGCTCCATGCCTGCGGCGCCTACCGCGTTCCCGCCGCGACGGTTCGGGGATGGGCGCTTGAGACCAACACTCCCCCCAACGGAGCCTTTCGCGGGTTCGGTGCTCCCCAGAGCCTTTTCGCCATGGAACGCCAGATGGACCGCATCGCCGCGGAACTGGGCATGTCTCCTCTCGAAATCCGCCGGAAGAACGCCCTCCGCACAAAGGACACGCTTCCCTTCGGTCAGGTTCTTGAGGAGGAAGCGGGGGCATCCCTGGTTCTCGAAAAGGCAGTGGCGCTCTCCGGTTACGAGGCACTGAAGGCCGCTCCGAAATTCTGCAGAGACGAACGGGGAAGGTGCGTGTGGCGCGGGGTGGGGCTCTCTCTCTTCCTCCACGGCGGCGGGTTCACCGGAAGCGGAGAGGAACGCATCGCCGGTCGGGTGCGGCTTACCGCGGACGAAGAGGCGAACGTGGAGATTTTCGTCTCCAGCACGGAGATGGGGCAGGGAGCGTCCACGGTACTCTGCCAGATCGTCGCCCAGGCGCTTGCGCTTCCCCTGGGCAAGGTGCGCCACGTTCCTCCCGAGACGGGGCTGGTTCCGGACAGCGGTCCCACCGTGGCCTCCCGGACGGTGTTCGTGGTGGGGCGCGTGCTTGTGGACGCCTGCCGGACCATGCTCCGGCGTCTCGAAGCGGCGGCGAAGGAGTGGTTCGACACGGCGGGCCGGAAGGTCTACTCCAAGGACGGCTATTTTTTCGCCGGGGAGGAGCGGCTCGGGGACATGGCGACTCTGCTCTCCCGCTACGTGCGCGAGAGCGGCGGGCCTCTCACGGCGGAGGCGACCTACACCCCTCCGGAGGGGTTTTTCTGGGATGAAGCGACGTTTTCCGGGGATGCTTACAAGTCCTATTCCTGGGGGGCCGATGTCGCTTGCGTGGATGTGGACGCGACGACGCTGGAGATCCGCCCGCGGAAGGTCACCACGGTGCTTGAGATCGGCAGGGCGGTGAACCCCGTTCTCGCCGCGGGACAGGCCGAGGGGGGAACGCTCCAGGCTCTGGGTTACGCCTATCTGGAGGACATGGGCTACGGTGGAGGCCGGTTCCGGAACGACCGCATGGCCACCTGCCTCATTCCCACCGCGGTGGATGCGCCGGAGTTCGCGGTGCGTTTCGAGGAACTGCCCACCCGGCACGGTCCCTTCGGCGCGAAAGGATTGGGAGAACTTCCCATGGACGGGGGTGCTCCGGCGCTTCTGGCTGCTCTGGAGGATGCCCTTGGCGTCTTCTGCGACGAAATACCCCTTTCGCCGGCGAAACTGCTGGAGAAGCTCGCGGCGAGGAAAAAACGGAACTGCGCGAAGGAATCGGAGGGAGACGGAGCATGAGGATTTCCCTGCTGGTGAATGGAACCGAACAGGTGCTCCGGGTGCCGCCGCTGCGCTCTCTTCTGAAGATCCTGCGGGAGGACCTGGGACTTACGGGTACGAAGGAGGGATGCGGCGAGGGAGAGTGCGGCGCCTGCGCGGTCTTTCTCGACGGAATGCTCGTCAATTCCTGTCTCGTCCCCGCCTTTCAGCTCCACGGGCGGGAGGTCGTCACCATCGAGGGGCTGGGGTCGAAGGAAAACCCCGATCCGCTCCAGAACGCCTTTCTGGAGGAAGGGGCGGTGCAGTGCGGTTTCTGCACTCCCGGCCTCATCCTGGCGTCCCGGGCGCTGCTGAACGAGACCCCCCGCCCGAACCGGGAGGAGATCCGGGCGGGGCTCTCGGGGAGCCTCTGCCGCTGCACCGGTTACGAACGGGTCGTGGCGGCGGTGGAGAAGTGCGCCGCCGGGTCACCGGAGGAGGCGATGCGGGGTTTCGGGGCACGAAGGGCCAACGGTTCCCGCTCCGACGGACCGCCGCTTCCCTGCGACGGGGAGTCTCCACGGGTCCTGTTTCCTCGAAGCATCGACGAGGCCCTCCGGATGCTCGCCGACGCGGACGTGCCTCCCACGCTCTTCGCCGGAGGAACGGATCTGATGGTCCCGGGGAGCGGAGAGGCGGTCCCGGAATGTGTCCTGAACATCCTGGATATTCCGGATCTCCGGGGCATTTTCGAGCGGGAGGATCTTTTGGAAATCCGGGCGGGGACGTCCATGGACGCGGTGGCGAAAAACGTGGTGGTGCGGGAGTGCTTCCCCGCCCTCGCGGAGGCGGCGCTCTCCTTCGGTGCGCCGGCCATCCGCAACAGGGCCACCATCGGCGGCAACCTCGCCGGAGCGTCCACCGCGGCGGATTCACCGCCCGCCCTGCTCGTCCTCGGCGCGTCGGTGGTGCTTGAAAGCGTCAGGGGCGCGAGAACCATCCCGCTCGAAGAGTTCATCGCTTCCTACCGGAAGACCGTTCTTGCCGGGGACGAACTGCTCACGAAGATTCTCGTCCCCTTCCGGACGGGGCGGGAGGAGGTGGAACGTTACCGGAATTTCCAGTTCTTCCGCAAGGTGGGTTCCCGGAGCGCCCTCACCATCTCCAGAGTAACGGTGGCGGCCTCCCTCGACACCGATGCGGAAGGGCGCATCGTCCACGCCCGGATCGCCGTGGGAAGCGCCGCACCGACGGTGCGCCTCCTCGAACGGACCGGACGTTTCCTCCTTGGACGCACGGCCGATGCGGCGGCGCGCAGAGAGGCGTGCTTCCGCGCTGCCGAGGAAGTGGCGCCCCGAAGCACCCCCGAGTACAAACGGTGGGTGGTGGAGCAGCTCCTCGGGGATTTTCTGGAGCACCTTCCGGGAGGGCCGCGATGCGACGAAGGCGGCGTGGAGGATAGATGACGATCTGAGGTGCGGTGGTATCGCTCTCTGCGATGATTACGGATAAAAGGGCGGTCCCGGAATTCGGGGCCGCCCTTTTGCGTGGCTTTCGTGCCCGTGCCGTTTCGCTTTCCGCCGTCATCGTCCCTTTCCGGAGCAATGCAGGGCGCCCGGGTCCGGGAGCGTCTTCGTCCGCTACATCATGTTCGGCAGATAGAGGACGAGGTTCGGGAAGATCGTGATCAGGGCGGCGAAGAGGATCATGATGGTGATGAAGGGGAACACCGCCCGGGAGATAAATCCGATCTTGTGTCTGCAGATGCCCGTCACGAGGAAGAGGTTGAACCCGATGGGGGGTGTGATGTTGGCGATCTGCACGAGGAGCACCACGAAGATGCCGAACCAGATGGGGTCCAGGCCGAGGGCGCTCACGAGGGGCAGGAAGATGGGCACGGTCATGACGATCATGGAGTACCCGTCGATGAGACAGCCCAGGATGAGATAGACCACGGTGATCAGGGCCATGATGGCGTACTTGCTCGCCCCGAGGGCGATGATGGACTCGCTGATGTACTTGGGAAGGCCGAGAAAGCCCAGCGCCACGGAGAAGAAGGAGGCGCCGATGAGAATGAGCATGATCATGCAGTTCGTGCGCACCGTGCCCACCACGCAGGTCCAAAAGATCTTCGGCGTGAGGCATCGCGTCCCGACGGCGAGGACGGTGGCGCCGAAGACGCCGATGGCCGCCGCCTCGGTGGGAGTGGACCAGCCCGTGTAGATGCTTCCCAGTACGAAGGCGATCAGGGACGCCACGGGAAGAATCTTCGGCAGGCTGCGGATGCGCTCCCCCCAGGAATAGCGGGGAATGTCCCCGCCGTCCTTTTGTTTTACCCCGGACATGACGGCGATGTAGAGGCAGAAGAAGAACATGAGGAGAAGCCCCGGCAGCAGCCCGGCGATGAAGAGCTTGCCGATGCTCGCCTGGGCGACGACCCCGTAGATCAGCATGGGCATGCTCGGCGGAATGAGAATGCCCAGCGTGCCCGAGGCGGTGAGGCTGCCGATGGAGAGGGCGTCGTCGTAGCCCCGTTTCTCGAACTCGGGGATGGTGATCTTGCCCACCGTGGCGGTGGTGGCGTTGACGGAGCCCGTGATGGCCGCGAAGAGCGCGCAGGCGATGACGTTCACGTGGAGCAGTCCTCCCGGGAAGCGCGCCACCCAGGGGGTCAGGCCGTCGAAAAGGTCCTCTGAGAGCCTGGTCCGCACGAGAAGCTCTCCCATCATGATGAAGAGGGGCAGAGCCATGAGGGTGCTGCTGCTCGTGTTGTTCCAGATGACGCTGCCGAGAATGCGCTCCACGGGAAGGTTCGTGAAGAGCGCGAGGGAGATGCCTCCCACGAAGAAGAGGGAGACCCCGATCCAGAGGCCGCTTGCCAGAAAGAGCGCCAGCAGAGCCAGAATGACGCAAAGCGCCGTGGAGAGCATCAGCCGTTCACCTGGCCTTCCGGTCGGGTCTTGAGAAAGTTCACCACATACTGAAGAAAGAGGACGAAGCTGCCCAGGGGAAGAAATGCCTGGGGAATGGCGAGGAGCGTTTCCGAGACCTGGTAGGAGCGCTCGTTGCCCATGTAGGAACTGAAGAAGAGCTTCCACGTCACCATGGTGAGATAGAGCGCGAAGAGCGCCGCCAGGATGTAGCAGAGTTGCCTGATGCGAAGGATAGTTTTGGGAAATCTGTCCTGAAGGTAATCGATGAGTTCCATCCGGATGTGACCGTTGTGCTTCTCCGCGAAGGAAAGGCCGAGGAAGCTGCTGATGGCCATGAGGTAGCCCGAATATTCGTCGACGATGTAGAACGTGGCGTGGAAGAAACTGCGGCTGACGATTTCCGCGATGATGAGTCCGCAGGCGATCACCAGACAGACGCCGCTCGCGCCCCCGAGAAAGGTGCTCAGCCCTTCAATGCCGGTCGAAATCTTCTTCATGTGCATCTCTCCTTACACGAAGAGCCCCTCCCGGCCCTGTGCCGCGAGGGGCTCCGGGGCATTACTTTCCTTTGGAGTTCATGAACTCCTCGTAGAGGGGTTTCGCTTCGGGATTCTTCTCGATGAAATCAGCGGCGACCTTTGCGGCGAGCTTCTCCAGTTCGGCCCGGAATTCCGGCGTGATCTCGGGGAATTCGAAGTCGGGCTTCTTCGCCTTGATGGTGGCCATGTCCTTCTCGACCACGTCCTTCACCTTTCCGACGAGCCACGTTTCCGTCTCCGCGGCGGCCTGTTCGAGGGCCTTCTGCTCCTCCGGACTGAGCTTGTTCCACGCGTCCTTGTTGATGGTCATGATGCTGGAGGAAGTGGTGACCTGGATGGGAATGCAGTACTTGGTCACTTCGTAGATGTTGCTCTCCTTCGCGGAGACGGCGGAGCTGATGGTTCCCTGGACGAGGCCGGTGGAGAAGGCCGTGTAGAGTTCCGCGAGAGGAAGGGCGAGGGGGGTGCCGCCGAAAGCCTCGACGAAGAGGGCGCCGCTGCGGTCGTAAGTGCGGACCTTCATGCCCTTGAGATCCTCAAGTCCCTTGACGGGTTTGGTGGTCCAGAGATCCGCGAAGGGCCAGGAAGAAACCACAAGAAGCTTCTGGTTCCATTCGTCGCAGATCTTCTCGTAGTAGGGGCGGGCGATTCGGTTGAACTTCTCCGCCTCGTCCCAGCCGTTGATGAGCATCGGCAGGGAACGGACGCCGAAGATCTGGCTGCTGCCGGTCAATCCCGTGGAGACGATCTCGGAGATGTCGAGCTGTCCTTCCTTGACGACCCGGAGGAGATCCGGGCCCTTGTAGCCCAAGGCGCCGCCGGAGATCACGTTGAACTCCACCGAGCCTCCGGTGAGTTCCTTCACTTTTTCTCCCATCATCTTGAGCGCTTCTACCTGATAGTGCGCGTCGGAGTAGACACTGTGCGCCGAGAGGGTCGTCTTCGCAAGAGCGGCGGGGGCGAGAACGAGGAGAAACATCAGGGTTACCGCAAGAACACGTCGGAATTTCGATACACCGGTCATGATTCGTCCTCCTTTTCCGGTACGTTGCTCCGGGCGATGCGGCCGCAAGGGGCCTTTCCGTATGAAACCGCGGTGGAGACGAAGAGCCTGTTCGCAGACGACGGTTTTCACCTCCCGATATGAGTTGCTCATCATGGATGATGAATTGCCGAGAGTATAGGACTCTGTACACCTTTCTGTCAATAATCGCGACATGCGTTTTGGCTCGTACAGAAAACCGAGGTTTATCGAAATATTGCCAGGGGTCCACTCTTCTCGCTACGGCCATCACCAGTGTCGTACTCACAAGCGAATTGCGAGTGCCGGGACATCCCGACGGAACGGTTTTCCTCTACTCCCGCAGACCGGGTGTGGAGCTGTCCCGCATTCTTCTCTGCAGATTCGATTCCACCCTGTCATCGTTCGGTACGGATCATTGACAAATGCACGGAGGAAAAGGTATATGGAATAAATCCTATGCCCATGTGTTCTTGGAGGCCCTCTCCGTTGTCGGAGGGAAACGTGCTTCGTAGGAAAAACCCGGAGGATATGTCGTTCTCCGGGTTTCAGAGAGAACAGAAGGGAGTGTCCGGATGCGTCGAAGTGGATCCGTCGTCGTTCTTGCCCACTGTCTTTTGAATGCGGATGCCAAGGTGAAGGGGCTCGCCGAGTACCCCGGAGCACTCCTTTCTTTCGTCCTTCCCCTTCTTGAGGAAGGAATCGGGGTGATACAGCTTCCGTGTCCGGAAGCTACTTTTTTGGGCGGGGCGCGTTGGGGCATGACCCGCGAACAATATGACACGGCCGCCTTTCGGCGCCATTGCCGCTCTCTTCTTTCCGGTACGATGGACCAACTGGAGAGCCACTTGCGCTCCGGCCATAGCGTGGAGGGAATCGTCGGTGTGGACGGCAGCCCATCCTGCGGAGTTTTCTTCTCTTGTACGGGATACGAGGGAGGGGAGATCGCCTCAGGAGACTTTGTCGAGCGTTCCCGGAACGCTCTGCGGCGTTGCTCCGGGGAGGGTGTCTTCATGGAGGAACTGCGTGCCCTGCTGTCGGAAAGAGGGATGTCTCTTCCCTTTTCCGCAGTGGACGAAGAATCCCCGGAGGGAACGACATGGCGGGAGGTGAGACGAAAATTCCGCCGCGATGCCGACGGAATTTCCGGCGAGGCGTAGGAGGGAAATCGGTGTCCTGTTCTTTCAGGGCAAGAGATGCTGCGACGCTGCGACACGTTTGCCGAGGAGGAATTTCCTGCCATGAACAAAAGTACGTTTCAAATGATCTTCGCATCCCTGTGTGTCGTCATGAACCTCGTTTTCGGAACGCTGGTGCAGTCGCTCCAGATTCCGCTGCTGTTTTTGGATACGATCGGGACCATCTTCGGCGCCGTGCTGTTCGGGCCGTTCTACGGTGTTCTCATCGGACTGGTGACGAACGTCGTTCAGGGTATCCTCACCAATCCCCGCGATATTCCCTTCGCTCTGGTGAACATGGCCATCGGGCTCTTCGTGGGAGTGGTCGCCCGCAAGACCCGTTTCACCCTTCCCGTCTCCATCGGTGTAGGGCTGTGCCTTGCCGTCCTCGCACCCCTCATCGGAACTCCAATTGCCGTATGGATCTACGGCGGTCTCACCGGAGGCGGGACGGATTTCCTCTTCCTCTGGCTGTACCAGAGCGGACACAAGATTTTCACCGCCGCCTTTCTTCCCCGTATCACGGGCAATCTCGTGGACAAGATTGCGAGCGCTGTTCTCGTCGCTCTGCTGGTGGCGAAAATGCCGCCGCGATTTCTGGCCATGGGGAATAATCCGCACCTTTTCGGGGGGGCCGACAAAAAGGTCTCCTGAAGGAAGAGTGTCTTCCTCCACGCGTGAATGACACTGGAATGCGGCAAAAGAGAAAGAGACGCATCGTTCTCTTTCTCTTTTGCCGTGTCTCGTCTCTTAGGGGACGGGCAATGACGCGCCGGAATCGGCTCCGGCAAAGGTGTCGGCGGAGGGCTTTGGCGGGCCGCTTTTTCTTGGTGCGCCCTTCCGTGCCGGGGCGTCAGGCGCCGGAGACGCCGGAAAAGGCCCGCGCCACCACCGCCCGGGCTTCTTCGAGAAGACGTTGCAGGTGTTCTTCGCCGAGGAAGCTCTCCGCGTAGATCTTGTAGAGGTCCTCCGTTCCGGAGGGGCGGGCGGCGAACCAGCCGTTTTCGGTGGTCACCTTGATGCCGCCGATGGGTGCGCCGTTTCCCGGCGCCTTCGACAGGACGGCGGTGATGGGCTCGCCCGCGAGGTGCGCCACGTTGATCGCCGAGGGATCGAGCGCGGCGAGACGCTTCTTCTGTTCCGCCGTGGCGGGGACGTCCTGCCGTTCGTAACGGGACGCGCCGAAGCGCCCTTCCAGCTCGCCGTAGAGTTCGGAGGGGGTTTTTCCGCTCCGGGCGGTAATTTCCGCCGCGAGAAGGTCCATGATGAACCCGTCCTTGTCGGTAGTCCAGACTGTGCCGTCCCTCCGCAGGAAGGACGCCCCCGCGCTCTCCTCGCCGCCGAAGGCGCAGGTGCCCTCCAGCAGCCCGTCCACGAACCACTTGAACCCCACGGGAACTTCGAGGATCGTTCTGCCTAGGGCCGCCGCGACGCGGTCGAGCATGGAGCTGGTCACGAGGGTCTTGCCGATTCGGCACGCGGGGTTCCATTCCTCCCGGTTCCGGAAGAGATACCACACCGCGGAGGCGAGATAGTGGTTGGGGTTCAGCAACCCTCCGTCGGGAGTGACGATGCCGTGGCGGTCGTAGTCCGGATCGTTGCCGAAAGCGATGTCGAAGTCATCCTTCATCTCCACGAGCCGCGCCATGGCCCAGGGGGAAGAGCAGTCCATGCGGACTTTCCCGTCCCTGTCGAGGGTCATGAAGGAGAAGGTCGGGTCCAGGAAGGGGTTCACCACGTCGAGGTGCAGGCCGTAGAGATCCGCGATGGGCTCCCAGAAGGCGAGCCCCGAGCCGCCCATGGGGTCCACGCCCAGATGCAGCCCCGAGTGGGCGATCGCGTCGAGATCCACCACGTTCCGCAGGTCCCCCGCGTAGCGGGTGATGTAGTCGTGCACGTGCGTGGTGTCGGCCTTGAGCGCCCGTTCGATGGGGATACCCCGGGTCTTTTCCGAGCCGAGGAGTTCATTCGCCCTGTCCTGGATGCGTTGCGTGGTCTCCGTGTCCGCGGGGCCGCCCGATGGCGGATTGTACTTGATCCCTCCGTCCTCGGGCGGATTGTGCGACGGGGTGATGACCACGCCGTCGGCGAGCCCGTCCCGCCGTCCTCTATTGAAGGTGAGGATGGCGTGGGAGATCACCGGTGTGGGCGTGGCACCGAAGCCGGCCTGGATCATGATGTCCGTCTCTTCCGCGGCGAAGACCTCCACGGCGGTGACGAACGCCGCCTCGGAAAGGGCGTGGGTGTCCATGCCGAGGAAGAGCGGTCCGGTGACGCCGCGTTCTCTCCGAAGCTCGCAGATGGCGCGGCAGATGGCCGCCACGTGTCCCTCGTTGAAGCTGTTGGTGAACGACGATCCCCGGTGCCCCGAGGTGCCGAAGACGACCCGGTGCGCAGGATTTTCAGGATCCGGCTCTCTTGTGTAATAGGCGGTGATGAGGCGTGGTATGTTGACGAGCGAATCCCGGGAAACCGGCTTGCCTGCCCTTTCCGTCATGGGTGCTCCTCCTTCCGTTGTGGTGCGATCTCCTCCAGGGGTGCGGAATGTTCCGCCTGATTTCGCCTCTCAGCGAGACTGTACGAAAGCGCCGCCCTTTCGTCAACCCGGTCGCGGGGTGTGGTGCGTGAGGGAAAAGACATCCTGGAGCGTGACGCCGCTCCGGAGTGATCCTCTGCCGTGTTCCTCATGCTCTGTACTTCCTACAAAGGACTTTACGTTTCTCCCGGAACGTTGTTCGTTCCGAAACACCCGGTGTCGCACCGATTCTACGCGGCCCCCGTCGCCGTCCGTGTCGCCCGGGTTTCTGCAAACGACATATTCCGCCATTGTTGAGGAACCTCTGAAAAATGCTACGCCGATCTGGGAAAAATGCGATGCGACCTGCGAGCGAGAGCGGTTGATTCCTACTTGATCAGGGCTTTCTTGAGCTTTTGCGTCTCCTCGCCACGACTGACGCACGCAATCATGAATGTCGATCGCCCGTGGATGTTCCGGACGATGTGTTTCATCTCTTGCCCCTGTAAACGTGAAAAGTGACGTTCGCGTTGTCCGGTTCCAGGGAATGCCTCGTTCGCCTTGACGCACGGTTCTTGCGGGGACTACAATCGTTACGAGAAAAACGGAACATGATCAACGTATGAGCAACACTACGTACGTCCTCGGAATCTGCCGGGCGGCGGGTGCAGTGCGTCAGGGGGCGATTTCGTTGCCCTCAAAACGTCGCAGGCGCGGACAAAACGCATCCAGCCGGATCTTTCCCGTTCCGTGGACGGATTGTGTCCGGGGCCGTAGGCTTGCGGCATGGCGGTTTTGTCCGGTCAGGAATCCCTGTCCGTGCCGACGGAAGGAGTGCGACGCGGTGACATTTCTCTCGGAAACCTCCCGATATCTGCGCGGGGCGGCGAACGCCCTGGCGATTCTCCTCATCCTGCTGCTCTCCCTTGTGGTGAGTGTCTTCGGTCTGGTGAACACCGTAGTTCTGTACGTGTTCATCCTTCTTGCCGTGCCGAGCCTCTCTCTGGAGGCCAAGTGCGCCGACTGGGCGAAAACCGCCCCGTGGCCGCTGAACGTCCTTTCCCGTGTTCTCTCCAGGGCGCTCCTCTGGTTCATGGGCATCCTCTTCGGCCTGGTCATGCTGCTCAACATCATCTTCTGAGGGGGCGCCGGAACATGCCGGACTTCATGGGGAAGTTCCCCTGGAATGTCCCCCTCCGGGAGGAACGATTCCGCAGGTTCCGCGACGACGGCGCGGAACCTTTTCTCCTTGTGCCGCAGGGGTACGGTGTGGAGGGAGTCTTTCTCCAGCGGCACAACCGTTTTGAGGTGGAGTGTCTTGTGGAAGGACGTCCTCTGCGGGCCCACCTGCCGAATCCGGGAAAACTTCGGGAGCTTCTCCTGCCCGGGGCTCTGCTTCTCCTGGCTCCGCGCCAGGGGGGGAAACTGGCCTGTCGTGTTCTGGCCGTGGCCAGGGGAGAGAGCTGGGTCATGGTGGATACCATCCGCACCAACGCCCTGGCGGCGTATCTCCTGCGGAACAACCTTGTTCCCGGCCTGGAAGGGGCGGAGGTGCTCCAGGCGGAGTATCCCCTCGGAAACAGCCGCTTCGATTTTCTTCTGCGCAAGGACGGGGTTCCCTTCCTTCTGGAGGTCAAGTCCTGCACCCTGTTTCATCGGAAACTCGCCATGTTTCCGGACGCAGAGACCGCCCGGGGGCGGAAACATGTGGAGGAACTCACGGAACTCGCCCGGGAGGGATACCGCTGCGGCGTTCTTTTCGTCGTTCAGTCCGGGGACGTGCGCTTTTTCCTGCCGGACTACCACACGGACTACGCCTTTTCCAAGGCGCTTCTGGAGGCGCGGCACGCCCTCGACATCACGGCGGTCGGAGTGGACTGGCGGGAGCGCGGGGGCATCCCCGCCCTCGACCGGGACGGTCCCGTGCGGCAGCTCGCCATTCCCTGGGATGTCGCCGAGGCGGAGTGCCGGGACGGCGGGGCCTACCTCTTGGTGCTGCACCTTCCCGAGGCGCGGGAGATCGAGGTGGGCAGACTCGGTGCGCTGCCCTTCCGGGAAGGATATTACGTGTACGTCGGCTCCGCGGTGCGGCACCTCGCGGCGCGGACGGCGCGGCACCGTCGACGCCGCAAGACGCTGCACTGGCACATCGACTGGCTTCGGGAACATGCGGCGTTCGTCGCGGCGCTTCCCGTCCGTACCGGGGAGAACCTGGAGTGCGCTCTGGCGGAGGTGCTGGCCCCGCTCGCGGCGTGGCGCGTTCCCGGTTTCGGGTCGTCGGACTGCGCCTGTCCGAGCCATCTCTTCGGGTGGACGGAAAATCCCCTGCTGCAACGGGACTTCGTGGAGACGCTTCTGGATTTTCGCATGGGACGCGTTTCCGCACGGATCGAGGCGTCCGCCGATGCGACGGGCGCGGCGCGCTTTTTCTAGAAGGATTGAACGGCACGACGTTCCCCCGCGGGGGCAGTGCCTTCGGCGGTGCCGGGTGTGCGGGAATGCATGGGATGCGTTGGGGAAAAGTTTGCGACAAGCCTGAAAAAATGTGGGATAAAGGACTCCGGGAAGGGGGGGCCGGAATGCACCGCGACGGAACCGGGTGGCAAAAGGCCGCGGACCTCATGGTCCGGAGGCAGATAGAGGCACGGGGTATCGCGGATCCGCGGGTGTGCGCCGCCATGCGTTCCGTGCCGCGGCATGTTTTCGTGCCCGAGGCTGTCGCCGGAGCCGCCTATGAGGACCGGCCGCTTTCCATCGGGTACGGGCAGACCATCTCCCAGCCCTACATGGTGGCCCGGGTCACGGAACTTCTTTGTCTTTCCGAGGGAGGCAATGTGCTCGAAGTCGGTGCCGGGTCAGGCTACCAAACGGCGGTGCTCGCCGCCATGGGCATGCGGGTGATCGGTCTTGAACGCATCGAAGCCCTGGCCCTTGTGGCGCGAAAGCGGCTCGATTCCCTGGGGCTCGCCGGAGAGATCCGCACAGCGGACGGACGCTTCGGATGGGCGCCCGGCGCGCCCTACGACGGCATCGTCGTCTCCGCCGCGGCGGAAGAGGTGGAACCTGCCTGGATGGAACAGCTTTCCGGGACCGGGGTTCTCGTCGTCCCCCTCGCCGGGCCGTTCTTCGGCGAGCGCCTCCTGGTGCGGCGAAAAAACGGAAATCTCCACGAGGACGAGTGGTACGATTTCTGCCGCTACGTTCCCCTGCTGGAGGGAGTGGAGTCGGAGGATCCGGAAGCGTCGTCCCCGAAAGCGCCGGAGGATCCGAAATGAAAGCCCCCATGGAAGGGCGGCGGTGTCCGTGGCGCTGATCACCGTCAACGCCCTTGCGGAGGGCATGGTCCTCGCGAACGATCTCCACGCGCCGAACGGGCGGATGATTCTCGCCAGGGGCGCCGTGGTGAGGAGCGCCCATGTCCGTATGCTCAAGGTCTGGGGCGTGTCGGAGGTGGATGTGGAGAAGGGCGGGGAGGAGATCACCCTCCCGGAGGAGTTCGCCCTGAACGAGGAGGAACTGCGCCGCCGGAGCGACGAGATCGTTGACAGTTACTTTCCCCCCGCGGCCTACGGGGACGATTGCATGCGGGAGCTGCGGCGGCTCTGCGTACTCCGAACGGCCCGCAAGCTGAAGGAAGGCATCTCCCTCCCGGAGCTTCCGGAGCGGGGTGACCGTCCTCCCCAGATGCCCCTGCGGGATGGACTTCCCCTGGAGCCCATTTCTCCCTACACGCTGGTCCGGAACGAGGTCCGGCTCGTCTCCTATCCCGATATCTACTTCAAGATCAAGGAAGTGCTGGAGTCGCCGGTCAGCTCCGCCGCGCACATCGGCGAGGTGGTGAGCAAGGACCCCAGCCTTTCCGCCCGGCTTCTCCGCCTGGTGAACAGCTCCTTCTACGGTTTTCCCACACCCATCGAGTCCATTCCGAGGGCCATCGCCATCATCGGCGTGAACGAACTCACCACCCTCGCCCTGGCGGTGTCCACCATCAACTTCTTCCGCCATGTCCCCGAGAGGTACGTGGACATGCGCTCCTTCTGGGAGCACTCCCTCGCCTGCGGCGTCTTCTCGCGCATCCTCGCCTACGCCAAACGCAAGCCCTCGGAGGAACGCTACTTTCTTGCGGGGCTTCTTCACGACATCGGCAGGCTGGTGCTCTACCGCAAGATGCCCGAACTCATGACCTTTGCACTCCGGCTCGCCGTCTACGCCCGCATCCCTCTCTTCCGCATCGAGAAACGTCTCTTCGGCTTCGACCACGCTCACCTGGGCCAGCTTCTGCTTCGGGAGTGGCGCATTCCCGAGACCATCGGACATCTGGTGGGCGACCATCACGATCCCTTCGCCTGCGAGCATCCCGAGGACGCGGCGGTGATTCACGCGGCGGATGTGTTCGCCCTGGCCCTCCGCATGGGGACGAGCGGCTCCTGGTTCGTTCCCATGCTGGAGAAGGAGGCCTGGAAGACCCTGGCACTCTCCCCGGCGTCCCTCGAATCTCTTCTCGTCCAGGGCGAACGGCAGATGCAGGAGACGATGAACATCTTCTTCCCCCAGCGCGAGGCGGGGGTGTAAGGAGCGGATCATGACGGACGACACGGTTCGGGATTCGCCGGAAGAGACGATCCGGGAGCTTCGGGAACAGCTCCGCCGCGTTTCGGAACAGGCGACGTCCCTGGAGGAGCAGGTGCGCTCCCTCCAGCAGGAGCGCCGCACCACCCTGCGTATTCTCGACGCGGCGCTCAGCTCCGGCGGCCCGCTGCTGCCGGTGGACAAGGCCCTGGACCCTGCGGCGGTGCTGCACGAGGCGTCCCAGAAAGTGCGCTCCTTCGTTCGCCTCGGCGCGGTCTCTTTTCACCTCGTCAGCAGCGACGGTCTCGACATGACCTGCACCTACTGCGATCCCGGCGACACCTTGCCGTTTCTCGAAAGGGAACTGCAGTTCCTCATCGACGACGGTACCGTGGCGTGGTCCATCGACCGCAACAAGCCCGTCATCGTCACCTCCTCCGAAGGAGAGCAGCCGCTTCTGCTCCACACCATGATGACCCCCAACCATCGGACCGTGGGGCTTCTCTTCGGCGTTCTCGGCGAGGACCCCGCGGGCATTCCCGACATCGCCCGGGCTTTTCTGACGGTGGTGTGCAACGCCACGGCGAGTCAGCTCCAGGACGCGGAACTCTACGGCCTTGCGGAGAGTCTGAACCGTACCAAGGATCTCTTTCTCGCGAACATGAGCCACGAGATCCGCACGCCGCTGAACGGCATCCTCGGTATGGCGGAGCTGCTGGACGACACGCTCCTCGATGCGGAGCAGCGCGCCATGGTCGAGACCGTCCGCGGTGAGGCCATCTCTCTGTTGGGACTTCTCAACGACCTGCTGGACATCTCCAAGATCGAGGCGGGACGGATGGAGCTGGAGGAGGCCGCCTTCGATTTTCGGGGCTTTCTCCGTGAGCTGGTGCGGAGTACCTCCTCCCTGGCGAAGGCCAAGGGGCTCGCGTTTCGCGTCCTCGCCGACCCCTTCCTTCCCGAGCGTCTTCTGGGAGACCGCCTTCGCCTTGCTCAGGTGCTGCGGAATCTTCTCGGCAACGCCCTCAAGTTCACCGAGCGTGGGGAAATTTCCCTGGAGGTGTCGCTCGAAAGTCCCGCCGCCGTGCCGGGAGGAAACGGCCATAGCCCCCGTCTCGATTTCGCGGTGCGGGACACGGGCATCGGCATCTCCGAGGAAAACCGGAAACATCTTTTCGAGGCCTTCGTTCAGGCCGATGCCTCCACGGCGCGCAGGTACGGCGGTACGGGGCTCGGGCTCGCCATCTCCCGGAAGCTCGTGGAGCTCATGGGAGGCGAGATTCGTGTGGAGAGCCGCGTCGGACAGGGGTCGGTGTTCAGCGTTTCCCTGCCTCTCCGGGTTCCCGGCCCCTCCTCCGCGCTCCCGCCGGAGCGGAAAGGCGAAACGGCGGCGGAAAGAGAAGAGGCGGAGGCCTGGGCTGCGAGCGTTCCCCCCCTTTTTCACGGGGAAGGGCGGCTCCTTCTCGTGGTGGACGACAACGCCACCAATCGAGTGGTGCTCCAGGGGCTGCTCCGGAAACTTGGGTGTGGAAGCGTCGCTGCGGAGGACGGGCCGGGGGCGCTCCGGGCGCTGTCGGAGAAAGCGTTCGACGCGGTGCTCCTGGACATGCGCATGCCCGGCATGGACGGAACAGAGGTGGTGCGCCGCCTGCGCGACCCCACTTCGCCGGCTCACCTGCGGCGCCTTCCCGTCATCGCCGTCACGGCCCAGGCCATGAAAGGGGACCGGGAGCGCCATCTGGCGCTGGGAATCGACGACTACCTCGTCAAGCCCGTCTCCTCCAGGGACCTGGGGGAGTCGCTCCGCCGGGTGTTCGCCCCGGAGCGTCTCTTTGGAGGTGACGGGACCTCGCCCCGGAGGGACACGACGAACGGAGAAGGGCTTTCGGTGCAATCGGGCGACGCCGGCGTGGGTGCGCTGCAGGGCACGGATGCCGTGGAAAATGCCCCGGACCCGGAGAGTTTCGACCCGGAGATCCTGCTCGCCAGGGTTGAGGGAGACGGCGCTCTTGCGGAGCAGGTAATCCGGGTGTTTCTCGGGGATACGGACCGCTTCCGGATCGCCCTCGGCGAAGCTGCGGCATCGGGAGAGCCGGCGGCACTGCACGCCCTCGTCCATGCCATCCGCGGCTCGGCGGCGAACGTCGCCGCCGGGAGAGTGGAGCGTCTTTCGGCACGAATCGAGGAAACGCATTTTCTGACGAAACAGGAATTCAGGGAGAGCGCGATATGGCAACTCGAGGAGGAACTCGCCCGCGCCGCCGAGGCCATGCGGCGGTTCCTGGACAGAATGTCCGGCCAGGGATGGAGACGGGAACAAAAAGAAGGGTAAGAAAGGAGGAAGCCGTGAAGATTCTGATCGCCGAGGATGACGCTGCCACCCGCACTATGCTGGAATGCCTGACGAAGAAATGGGGGTATGCCGTGGTGAGCACCTCCGACGGCGAGGAGGCGCTGCGTCTTCTCGAGGCCGCGGATGGGCCGAACCTTGCCCTGATGGATTGGCTCATGCCGGGACTTGAGGGGCCGGAGATCTGCCGCCGCCTGAGAAGTTCCCGCTCCGAAAAGGACCCCTACCGCTACGTGATCCTTCTTACCGTGAAGGGGGAGCAGGAGCATGTGGTGCGGGGGCTTGAGGCCGGTGCGGACGACTACGTGGTGAAACCCTTCGACCCCCAGGAGCTGAAAGTCCGCCTCGACGTAGGGCGGCGCATCGTGGAACTTCAGGAAATGCTCCGCTACAACGCCCGCCACGATGTCCTCACTGGGCTGCTCAATCGCCGGGCCGGTCTCGAGCGCCTGGAAGAGGAGTGCGCCCGGTCGCGACGGGAGAAGGTTCCCCTTTCCGTGGCCGTTCTCGACCTGGACCGCTTCAAGGAGATCAACGACACCTACGGCCATGGAGGCGGAGACGAAGTGCTCCGCGAAACCGCACAGCGCCTCCGCGGGCTGGTCCGCTCCTACGATGTGACGGCCCGCCTCGGCGGCGAGGAGTTTCTGCTCCTCTTCCCCGGAACGTCTCGGGAGGCCGCGGAGGAGATCTGCGAACGGATCCGGGGACAGTTCGAGAGCGAGGCCTTTCTGTCGGAGAAGGTGTTCGTGACGGCAAGCATCGGCGTCGCCGGTTTCGGTGGCGACGAGGACGAACGGACGCTTCTCCGGAGAGCCGATGCGGCGCTCTACGAAGCGAAGAACGGCGGGCGCAACCTGGTCCGGAGCGCACGGTGCCGCCCGGAATGACGAAACCTCCTCCGCCCTGTGCGTTCTGCCGCGCCGTTCCCTCCGCCCCGACGGGCTTTTTGCCGCTTTTGCCCGGGACCCTGGGCTCTTTTAAGCCAACGAGAGAAAGAGTAGAATGGAGCCCTTAGATGATTTAGAGCTGTACCGCGGAATGATGTCTCAAGGGAAAACGACGGACGAACAGCGAACATGGAGGTGGCGACTGTGAGAAAATCATGGGGAACATCGCTCGTATCGGTGTTGTTGCTGCTCTTGCTGGCGGGAGGCGCCTTCGCGCAGGAGGATGCGGGGGGCGGATTCCTCTACGGCGACGTGACCATCGTGCCCCTGACGGGCAATATCTTCCGCTGCTCCGGAAACATCACCAGCACCACGGGAGAGTATTATCAGCACGCCTGCTTCAATCTCCATCTCTTCGACGTGAACGGCAAGACCGTGGACACCTTCATGTTCTGTCTGGATAGGTTCGAGGGCAACAGCACCAGGTCGTTCCAGATCGATTTCACGAACGTTCTCAAGAACTACTCCTATAAAATCGAGTTTCTCACGGCCAACTGATCCGTCCCGCCTCCGGCGGAGCCACGGCGGGACCCTGCAGGCAGCGCCTTTCGTCTCCGGGAGCAAGGTGCCCTGCGGGGAGCGCCGCGACGGACGACACGAGTGAAGGAGGTTCGAAACCAATGAGACGTGGAGTCATGCTCTGTCTTCTCTGCGCCCTTTTCGTGGGACTGCTGCCCCTCGTTCCCTCCGAGGCGAGACAGGCCCTTGACATTTACTTTCCCCTGGATGACCAGGACGCGGAGGACCACGGTGATGCCCTGGTCACATCCGGCTCCGGCAGTATGACCATTCTCGTGAAACGGGCGGACTTCAACTGGTTCGAGTACTTTTCCCTTCCCAAGAACGCCAACTTCCGGAACAGCTTCACCATTTCCACCGAAGTGACCTCCGTTCAGGAAAGAGGCATCGCGGGAATCGCCCTGGGCAACGGAGAGATCGACCTGCTTTTCGCCATTCGTCAGGAAGCCTCCACCGGCAAGGACAACGGGAGCGTGCAGATCGGCATCGCCAACCGGGACGAGGTGGATTATCTGAAGAAAAAAACCATCACCTATCCGCAGATTCCCTTCACCCTGCGCATGGACTACAACGTGAACACCGGCGAGGTCGCGGGCTACCTGAACGACACACTCATCCTCCGGGCGGACAAAGGCGACTCGTCGCGCCTCGTCTCCATCTCCACCGTCAAGACCGCCGCGCTCTACGCGGGATCGCTCCCCCAGTACTCCAAGGCGAGCGTCACCTTCGGGGAGCTTGCCCTTCAGGCGGAATAAAAGGCGACGCGGAATAAAAGGTGACGGAGTATGTTTCTCATCCGGTCCGGGCGGCGAACTTGCCCGGACCGGGGAGAAGGCTTTTGTACATAAATACGAAAAGGAGCCTTGCTTGGGGACGGTCGGCCGGGCATCTGGTGCCGCCGGCGTACGGGACCCCGCAAGCAACGCTCTTCGATACAGCAACCGTAATCGCCGAGCCAAATCTTGTCAAGATCGACATCGATCTTCATAATTCACTCCAAGGAAGCTCTCAACGCTTGCACCCCCGGTGAACTTGATGCCGGCCCGGCCAAGCGAAGAGAGCTTTTTTTCTTTTGTTGACCGCCTCCCCACACAAGTTGGAAGTAAACCGCGAGCCGTTGCCTTCTGTACTGGATTGAAAGCTTCTTCCCCACGTGAATGGGGGGAAATCGCACGAAACCAACGCGATAGACCCCCTGGCGCACACCATGCCCTACCCTGGTGCACACCATACCCTACCCCTGGTGCACACCATGCCCTACCCCACGGATGGAGAAAAAGAATTTCAGCACTTGCAAATGCTGTATTTCTCGGGTTGGTTTTTCGCGCCGGGAGATGTTGCTCTTTTGGGGGTTCGGTGCATTCGTGCACGCTTCGCCGTGAAATTTCGGCACGATCTGCACGAGAAAACCAAAGGCAGGCCGAAAAGATACGGAGGGGCTGTGGTGTCCCGCAGGACCGGCGAATGGGACAGGAGGCGAGAATGGGCGAGAGCGCTTCCTCCCCCGAAAACGGGTGTGCGGGCGAGGGGGTGCCCAAGCGCAGGGACGAGGGTGCAAAGGCGGACCTTCCCATCGGAAATGGGCGAGTGGTCGGGCTGGGAGCCTGACGCCGGGGTACCGCGTCAGAGCTGGGAGGAGAAAAGGCGTCCCGTCGATTCGAGGAAGCGCTCGTACAGCGGGCGGTGGCGCCGCCGGTGCAGATCGAGTTCCTTCGACTGCCCCAGATCGTTCAGGAAGTCCTTTTCCAGGCGGGCCGTGATGGCCCTGTCATAGATGAAGGACTGCACCTCGAAATTGATCTCCAGGCTGCGGATGTCCATGTTGGCCGTGCCCACCGAGGCGACGCCGTCGGCGAGGACGATCTTGGCGTGGACAAATCCCCCGGTGTAGCAGAACACCCGCACGCCCGAGGCGAGCAGCTCGTCCAGGTTGGAGCGGGTGGCCCAGTAGACGATGAAGTGGTCCGGTTTTGACGGCAGCAGCAGGCGCACGTCCACGCCGTTGAGGGCGGCGGTCTTCAGGGCCATGAGAATGCTTCCGTCGGGAACGAAGTAGGGCGTGGTTATCCACAGACGCTTTCTGGCGGAGGTGATGAGGGAGAAGTAGCCCTGGAAGATGGCGGACCAGTCCGTGTCGGGGCCGCTGGACACGATCTGCAGGAACGTCCGCGGAAGGGTGGCCGGAGCGGCGGAGGAGGCGCTCTCGGGGTGGAGTTCCTCCTCGGGGATGGTCTCCTTGCGGCAGAAGAGCCAGTCCGAGGCGAAGACCGTCTGGAGCTGTGCCACTCCCTCGCCCTCGATGCGCAGATGGGTGTCTCGCCAGAAGCCGAGGCGGCGATTCTTGCCCAGGTAGGTGTCGCCGATGTTGAGCCCTCCGACGAAGCCCACCCGGCCGTCGAGAACGGCGATCTTCCGGTGGTTTCTGTAGTTGAACCGCCGGCGCAGCACGGGGAACGACACGGGAAGGAAGGGAGACACCGCCACGCCCGCATCCCGAAGGTCCTGCACGTACTCGGGGCCGAGCTTCCAGCTTCCGACGGCGTCGTAGAGAAGCCGCACGGTCACGCCCTCCCGGGCTTTCCTTTCGAGCAGCTCCTTGAGCTTTCTTCCGATGCCGTCGTTGCTGATGGCGAAGTATTCCAGGTGTACCGTCCGCTTTGCCGAGGCGATGTCCCGGAACAGGGCCTGGAAGGTGGCGTTCCCGTTGGTGAGCACCGTCACGTGGTTGCGGATGGTGACGGGGCTCTTCGAGATGTTGAGCAGGAGCGTCATGGTTTTCCACGGAAGCGGTTCGAGCTTTTCCTTCAGCCGGGTCCGGCTCCTCAGGAAGCGGAGCTGCTCCGTCGCCCTTTTCTCCATGGCCGCTCTTCGCCTACTCGGGTGTCGGTGGGCATATTCCTCGTGGATTTTCCCCTTGCCGATCCTCGGGCCGAGGAACAGGTACAGAAGGAGCCCGACCACGGGAAGGAGCACCAGCACGAGAATCCACGCGAGAGTCCTGTCGGGATTTCGGTTCTCCAGAAGAACGATGACGCCGATGAGCACGGCGTAGAGGGTCAGGACATGGGGAAGAAGCCCCTGCCAGCGGAGGAAGAAGGAGTGGAGGGTACGGGCGATGCCCACGAGGTCCACGTGCAGGATGCCCAGAAGAAACACCGGGAGCAGAAGGACCAGAAGCAGTATGAGCACCGCCGTGGCGGTGATGGTGACCAGTCTGGGTTTCGCCCGCACGGATCGCGTCCCTCCCCGGCTGCGGATTCCTTCGCCCCTTCGCCCGGGCGGATGTCCACAGCATACGAGGGCATTGTACGATCAAACCGGAGGAGGCGAAAGAGGGGGGCTCCCGCTCCGGCATTTCCGGCGGCGCGACTTCCCTCCCCGGAGAGACGCCCCCGGTGGTCGGACCTTCCCTGCGAAAACCGCTACTCCAGCGTTTTTTTGAACTTGAGCAGGCTGCCGATGGTGAAGAGGGCGATGAGTACAGTCAGGGAGAGCACCTGTCCACGCAGGTGCTCGATGCCCACTCCCTTCAGCAGGATCCCCCGGGCGATCTGGAGAAAATAGGTGAGGGGGAGGACGCGGCTGATCTGGAAGAAAAAGGCGGGCATGGCCTCCCGGGGGAACATGAACCCCGAGAGAAGGATGCTCGGAAGCATGACGAAGAAGGAAAGCTGCATGGCCTGCATCTGGGTTCTCGAAACGGTGGAGATGAAGACGCCCCAGGCCAGGCTCGCCACGATGAAGGGAAGCGACAGGGCATAGAGCAGCGGAAGGCTTCCCTCCAGGGGGACGGCGAAGACGAGCCTGCCCACGAGCAGCCCCAGGGTGAGCTGCACGTAGCCCACGATGACGTAGGGGAGGATCTTTCCCGCCAGCAGTTCCCACGTCCGCAGAGGGGTGACGAGGAGCTGCTCCAGCGTCCCCTGCTCGCGCTCCCGGACGATGGCGATGGCGGTGAGCATGATCATGGTCATGGTGAGGATGGTCCCCAGAATCCCCGGTACCATGTAGTGGGAGGAGATCAGATCGGGGTTGTACCAGGGGCGGATGCGCACGTCGTAGAGAGGCAGGGCGGCCGCGCCCGCTCCGACGCCGAGGGGTGTCCGGGAGGGGCGCTGCACCATGCCGAGCATCTGGGCGGCGCTGATCGCCGAGGCGGAGGACATGGAGTCCGAGGCATCCACGAGTACCTGCACCGGGGCGGGGAGTCCCCTGTTCCGGATGGCCGCGAAATCCGGGGGCACGACGATGCCCACGGCGGCGCGGCCGCTCTGGATGGCGTCCTCCACATCTCCAAAGCTTCGGGCCTCGCCGGTGAGATCGAAGTAGCCCGACGCGGTGAAGGCGTCGAGCAGGTCCCGGCTTTGCTGTGACCGACTCTGGTCGAAGACGACGGTGCGCAGATGCTTCACCTCGGTATTGATGGCGAAACCGAAGATCATGAGCTGCACCACCGGGATGAGCACCATGATCGCCAGCGTGATGCGGTCCCTTCCCATCTGGATGAATTCCTTGACGAGCAGTGCGGCGAGACGTCTCATTCTCTGGTCGACCTCCCTTTTCTCACGAGAAACACGAACACATCCTCCAGCGATGGAGAGATCACCCGGTGTTCCCGGGTGTCGAGCAGTCCGGGAAGGCCGCCCTCCGCCAAAACGTGCAGGGAGTTGCCGCACACATAGGCGTCGAGCAGGCCCGACGGTGCGGCGCGCTCCAGTTCCTGCAGCAATGCCATGGGTGCCTCCGAGGGAACGGCGTAGAGCGTTCCGCCGGGGAGGTGCTTCAGCTCCTCCGGCGTTCCCGATGCGATGAGTCTCCCTTGGAAGATGAACCCCAGGCGGTCGCAGTGCTCCGCCTCGTCCATGAAGTGCGTGGTGACCATCACGGTGGTGCCACCCTCGGCGAGATCGTAGATGCGCTCCCAGAAGCGTCGCCGGGACCCCGGGTCCACGCCGCTCGTGGGTTCGTCGAGAAAGAGAATCTTCGGCTCGTGGAGCATGGCGCACCCAAGGGCGAGGCGCTGCCGGACCCCCGTGGAGAGCGCCGACGTGAGAACCCTCTCCCGCCCATTCAGATCGGCCATGGCGAGCATGGCCTCCACGCGTTCCTTTCGCTTTGTTCCCGAAAGACTGTACATCCCCGCGTAGAAGTCCAGGTTCTCCCGGACGGTGAGATCCCCGTACAGGCTGAACTTCTGTGACATGTACCCCATGTGGCGGCGCAGGGACGTCCCGTTCCCGCCGGCCCCTCCGTTTCCGGCGAGTTCCGTGCCGAGGACCCGCACGGTTCCCGATGTGGGGGAGAGGAGCCCGCAGATCATGCGGATGGTGGTGCTCTTGCCGGATCCGTTGGGGCCGAGGAAACCGTAGATACACCCCTCCTCAATGGAGAGCGTGACGTCGTCCACGGCGACGAAGTCGCCGAATCGCTTGGTGAGGTGCTCCAGCGCCACGGCGATCATGACGGGGCGCCTCCGGCGCGTTCCTCCGCGTTTCCCTCGGTGAGTTCCACGAAGACATCCTCGAGAGTGGGGGAGAGCTCCTCCAGTTCCAACGAGGGATCGAGACCGAGATCGGCCAGGGCGGCGGCGATGCGCGACCGTGCCGGGCCGATTGCCTCCACGGCGATGTGGTAGGCGTCTCCGAAGGCATTCACGTTCCGGACTCCCTCCAGGTGGGAGAGTGTCCGCCCCACCAGCCGGGATCGCGACCGCAGGCGGAGAATCCGCCACGAGGCAGTGCGGCACAGTTCTCCGGGCGTTCCCAGCGCGACGAGCCGCCCCCGGTGAAGAAAAGCCACGTGGGTGCAGAGCTGCGCTTCGTCCAGATAGGGCGTGGAGAGCACCAGGGTCTTTCCTTCCTCGTGCAGGTCGTAGAGAATCCGCCAGATCTCCCGGCGCGAGACCGGGTCCACCCCTGTTCCGGGCTCGTCGAGGAGGAGCAGCTCCGGGTCGTGCAGCAGCGAGGCCGCGAGGGCGAGCTTCTGTTTCATGCCTCCGGACAGGGCCGCCGCCCGGCGGTCCCGGAAGGGAAAGAGGCGGGTTCGCTCCAGAATCGCCCGGCTCCTTTGCCGGATCTGCTCTCCCGTGGCTCCGTAGAGTTTCCCCAGGAGGTGGAGATTTTCCTCCACGGTGCACTCCCCGTAGAGGCCGAAGCGCTGGGGCATGTAGCCCCGCATCGGGGTACCCCTTCCTTCAGGAGCGGCGAGGTGCACCTGTCCTGCGTCGGGGGCGAGGAGTCCCGCCATCAGGCGCAGCAGAGTGGTCTTGCCCGCGCCGTCGGGGCCGACGATGCCGAGCAGCTCTCCCGGCGCCGCGTCGAACGTGACCTCCCGAACCGCCTGGACGGCCCCGAAGGATTTGCAGAGCCCTTCGACGCGGATCACGGAAAGATCACGTCCGCGGGCATGCCCGACTTGAGGGCGCCGTCGCCGTTCGGGACGGAGACCTTCACCCGAAAGACCAGGTTTGCCCGCTCGTCCGGATGAAGGCTCATCCGGGGCGTGAACTCCGCCTCCTGGGCGATCTCCGAGACGACGCCGGGAAAAACCCGTCCCGGAAAGGAATCGACCCGCACCTCCGCGGTTCCCCCCAGGGAAATCCGTCCCAGCAGGGTGGAGGGAATGTAGAGGCGGATCCAGCAGTCCTCGTAGCGGCCGATCTCCGCCACCACGCCGCCGGGGAGCACGTATTCCCCTTCCTCGAATCCCTTTGCGAGAACCACGCCCGCCACGGGGGAGACGATGTGCGTGTCCGCCAGGGTCGAGCGGGAGGCGGCCAGCGCGGCGCCGAGAAGGTTCACCTCGTGGCGTGCCGCCTCGATCTGTTTTGTTCGTGGCCCCGCCACGGCCAGGGCGTAACGCTCGCGGGCGGCGGCGAGGTCGCTTTGCGCCACGCGCAGAGCGTTCCGGTACTCGTCGAACTGCTTGTCCGCGATGACCTGCTCTCTGTGAAGCCGTTCGAAGCGGTCGTAGTCGCTCTTCGCCATGTCGAAGCGCGACAGGGCCGCATACACTCCCGCCCGGGTCTGGGCGATTTCCTCCGGACCCGTTCCCAGAAGCAGGTCCTCCAGCAGCGCCCTGGACGTTGCAAGGGCGGCCACGTCCCGCTGTAACTGGGCCTCCACGTACGGCCCGGAGAGCCCAGCCACCGGAGTCCCCGGGGAGAGGTTCGCTCCCAC
>NZ_JARKPW010000234.1:0-9583 GCF_029975095.1 Aminiphilus sp. | reverse complement strand
CCGTTTCAGGACCGGCTGGTTTTGCATACCCTCTTTCAGGGCTATATTCTGCTGTCAAGTTGCGTCTTTCTAAAAATCCCTCAATTCCTTTCCGGTTACTTCACCTCGTCTATCCCTCTTGACTTTTGATAGCTGGCCTCCCCTGATCATTCACCTTGCGGAGGAGACGGGGACCCTCTACGAACTGGAGCGGTACGTTCTCGGAATAGCCGCAAGAAATGCGGGCGTCCTCCGCGGAGTATGTGGACGACAGCTCAAGACCTGCGTCAACATAACGGCGACCACCTTCTGCGAGGAGACCTTCGAACAGTTTCTCCGGGAGCTTTTCGAAAAAGAAGAGATTAAGCCGGGAGACCTGTGGCTGGAGCTGACGGAACAGAAGGCGTTCGTCTTCGACCACGCCACGGAACAGAAAAGTCGACGTATCCGCGCCATGGGTTTTCCCCTGGTCATCGACGATTTCTCCATGGGGCATACCTCGCTGAAATATCTCCAGCGCAACGAATTCGACATGGTGAAACTCGACGGATCCCTTGTCCGGGAGATCAACGGGAATTCCCGGTGCAACGATATCGTCGGTTCCATCGTCTCTCTTTCCGGGACGCTGAATTTCATCGTGATGGGAGAATGCGTGGAAACGAAGGAAGAGCAGCTCTCGCTGGAGCAGCTCGGCTGCGTGCACTATCAGGGGTATTTGTACAGCCCCGCGGTTCCCTTCGAGGAGTTTCTTGAACTGCTGCGGGTCTCGAGGATCTCCGGATGAAGCTGTCTCTCCGGGAAAGCGGAATTCGGAGGTGGGTGCGGCATGACAGGGAGCCCCTGTGGAACCTGAGCGGGGCTCCCGCATATGCTCACATGCCGATGGCGGCGGATCCTCCCACGATGAAGGCGATGCCCGCCCACTGCACGGCCCGGGTGGGCTCCCGCAGGACGAAGAAGGAAAAGAGGGCCGTCAGAAACGGGCTCGTGGCGGTGATGGGTGTCACCAGCGACACCGGCGCCGTCCGCAGCGAGAGCGTGAAGAGCACGCCTCCCAGAGAAAGCCCCACAACCCCTGCCAGAACGACGCTGAGACGCCGCAGAGCAAGGGTTTTCCCCGCGGAAACCGCGTTGTCCCCCCTGCTGGTTTCGTCGCGCCGGGAGAGGAAGGTTTTTGCCTCCCGGCGTCCCTTTGCGGAGGAGAGCCAGATCCCCCAGGTGAGCGGGACGAGCGTCAGGGCCCGGAGGAAGTTGAAGGTCACGGGGTCCATGCCGGCGGAAGAGATGAGCCACTTGGAGATGGGGATGCCGATGCCCCAGCAGAGAGCGGCCAGGATGGAGAGCAGAAAGCCCTTTGTGGCGGCCTGCGGTTGTTCTCTGTCGTGTCCTTCCATGCGCAGAAAGACAAGGCCGAGGACGATGCACACCGTTCCTGCCAGGACATGGAGCGTGATGTGCTCGCCGAGCCACAGCCAGGAAACGGCGGTCACCACAAGGGGATAGGCACTGGAGATGGCCACGGCGCGGCTCACGCCGATGCTCTTGATGGCGGCGAAATAGGCCACATCGCCGAGGATGTTGCCGAGAAGGACGTTGCAGAGCACGACACCCAGGAGGAAGGGCGAGGTGGGGAAGGTTGCGGACGTGCCCAGAAGCGTCAGGAGGACCACGATGGATCCGCCGAGAAAGCCGAGGGAACGCACGGCGTTGATTTCCTGGTAGGAGAAGCTCTTCATCCCTTCCCGGAGGAGAAGCGGCGACGAGGCCCAGCAGATGGCCGTACCGGCGCAGAGGAGAAGACCCGCGAGTGTCATGGATGTTCGAACCTTCTTTCGAAAGATGGCGTTTTCTTGTGGAAAGTGTGACGTATCGGACGAAAGACGCATCGTGGCGGAAGGAGCGCTTCCGGGTAGAATCTCCTCGTCGGTACAATCCCGGCGCATTATACTCCCAACTTCGATTTAGTGCATCCAATATCTCACCGCGAGGGGAAAAACGCGAAACCTCCATGGCGGAAGGTTTCGCGACGGAAAGAGCCGGAGCGTCAAAAGGCGCCCCGGATGTCATTTGAGAAGCAGGTTCGGCAAAAAGGTGATGAGTTCCGGAACGTAAGTGAGCACCATCAGCTCTGCCACGAGGACGAGCACGAAGGGAATCGCCTCCCGGGCGATGTGCTCCACGGGAACACCGGAAATATTGGCCGCCACGAAGAGATTCATGCCCACCGGAGGGGTCACCTGCCCGATGGCCAGGTTGGTGATCATGAGTACGCCGAAGAAGACCGGATCGATTCCCAGGGAGACGATCAGGGGGTAGAGGATGGGCGTGAGGAGCGTGATGGCCGCTACGTTGTCCAGGAATGTGCCGGCGATGAGCAGCGTGATGTTGACGAGCAGGAGCACCGTTTTGGGGTTCCTGGAGAAGGACGTGACCGCGCTCACGAACTGCTGGGGAATCTGGTTCGTGGCCAGGAGCCAGGCGAAGATGGAGGCGGCGGCGATGAGGAACATGACCACCGCGCCGCTCAGAGCGGACTTGTAGCAGGCCGAGACGATGCGGCTCCAGGAAAGTTCCCGGTAGACGAAGCGCCCCACCAGCAGGCCGTAGAGAACCGCGATGCCCGCGGCTTCCGTGGGCGTGAAGATGCCGGAGTAAATCCCGCCGAGGATGATCACCGGCGAGAGGAGGGCGAAAAGGCTATCCCGAAATGCCTTTCCTTTGTCCGGCGGCGCGGCGGCGCTCTTCGGTTCCGTCGTGCCCACTGTTTCCTGGGTGGCGGTTTCCGTGCGGTATCCCCGTTTTTTCGAGATTCCGTATTCCACGACCATGAGGGAGATGCCGAGAAAAATCCCCGGAACGATACCTCCCACGAAGAGCTTGAGGATCGACACGTCGGTGATGATGGCGTAGAGAATCATGGTGCCGCTGGGAGAAATGAGAAGGCCCAGCAGACCGGAGCTGGCGATGACCGCTGCGGAAAAGGAGGGACGGTATCCCGCGTCCTTCATGTGGG
Organism: Aminiphilus sp.; assembly: GCF_029975095.1. Taxonomy (NCBI): domain Bacteria; kingdom Thermotogati; phylum Synergistota; class Synergistia; order Synergistales; family Aminiphilaceae; genus Aminiphilus; species Aminiphilus sp. The sequence goes on along the minus strand of NZ_JARKPW010000234.1, from coordinate 6,591 downwards.
GGATCATGATGGCCCCGATGGCGGCGGTGGTCGCGGCGGAGGAGCCCGAAATGGCGCCGAAGAACATCGCCGCCAGCGTGGAGACGATGGCCAATCCGCCTGCTACCTTGCCCACGAAGAGATTTGCGAAAGTCACCAGCTTTTTCGAGACGCCTCCCTCGGTCATGATGTTCCCCGCGAGAATGAAGAAGATCAGGGCCAGGAGGGGAAAGGAATTGATCCCCCCCACCATGCGTTGAGGAACGATGAAGAGGGGAATGGGCGTCTTCAGGGCGAGGCCCAGAAGAGAGGCTCCCACCAGGGAGAGCGCGATGGGAACGGAGAGACAGAGTAGCGCGGCGAAGGAGGCGAAGAGGAGACCGCTCATGAGGCGCCTCCCGGGGAGTGGTCGGGACCGTCGGCTGCGGAACAGGGCGGCGCGGCGTGGCCGTGTGCGCTTCCGCTGTCGCCCTCCGCGGAAACGCCCGCGAGAACGAGGAGAATGCGCACCGCGTAGTTGAGGCCCATGAGAGAACATCCGAGAAGAACGCTCAGGTAGAACCACCCCATGGGAACGGGAAAGGAACCGATGCTCTGGTGCATCGTCTTCGTCATCAGAATTCCCGACTGCCATGCCACGACACTCACGAGAAGCAGGCTCACGCCATGGGCGAGAAGGGTGAGCCCGTGTTCCCAGGCCCGGGGAATCGCCGTCCGGACCAGGTCGATCCGAATGTGGGCTCCCTCGGCCACCGCGAGGGAAGCTCCGAGGAAGACCATCCAGATATTGAGATACTGCAGCAGCTCCTGGGACCAGGGGATGGGAAAGAAAAGGACGAAACGGGACACGATCTGAAGGAGCAGCACGAGGAACATGGTTGCCACGAGGGCCACCAAAAGGAGACGAGTCGTCCTGTTCAGCAGGGCCTGCAGTTGCCGCAGCTGCTGGAAAGGCGGCGTGGATGTTCCGGGTGCGTGTGAGGGCTGGAGTGAGCCGGACATGAGGACCACAGCGGCTACAGGTTCTGGATCATCCGCACCAGTTCGGCCCACTTTTCGCCCCGCTCCTTTTCGTACTGGTCGTAGAGCGGACGCATGGCCTCCTGAAAGGCGGGAAGATCCACCTCGTTGATCTCCATGCCCTTCGCCTTCAGTTCCTCGATCTCGCCCGCCTCGGTCTCGGAGACACTCTTCCGGTCGATCTCCGCCACTTTCTTCCCCGCGCCGAGCAGGGCCGCCCGGATTTCCGGGGCCAGGGAGTCGAACTTTGCCTTGTTCATCACCAGCGGCTCGTAGACATGCTGATGGCGCGTGAGGGAGAGATACTTCTGCACTTCGTAGTATTTGCCGCTCAGTGCTCTTCCGGTGGGATTCTCCTGGCCGTCCACCGTGCCGAGCTGGAGCGCGGTGAAGAGTTCGCTCATGGTGATGGGCGTGGGGTTCACGTTCAGGAGGGTGAAGGTGTTGACGGCCATCTTGGATTCACCGATGCGGAGCTTCATGCCCGCCATGTCGGCGGGGGTGACGATGGGCTTGCGGTTGTTCGTGATGACCCGGAAGCCGTTCTCCCACCATCCCAGAAGAACCATGCCGTGCTCCTGAAGGATGTCCTCCAGCTTCTTCGCCGCATCGCTGCCGTCAAAGGCGGTCACGTGGGCGTAGTCCCGGAAGAGGTACGGAAGATACAGCGCCTCGAATTCGGGGATGATGTTGCCGATGATGGGGTCGGCGGTGAGGACCATGTCCTGCGTGCCGAGCCGGACCGACTCGGTCATGTCCGGAAGGGAGCCGAGCTGGTTGGCGGGGAAGATGTTGATCTTCACCTTGCCGCCCGTTCCCTCCTCCACGAGTTTCGCGAAGAGTTCCGACGAGGTGTGGTAATGGTGGGCGACCGATGCGGCGTGTCCCAGATTGAGTTCGATCTCCGCGGCGAAGGAGCCGGAGACGAGGACGAGGGAAAAGAGCGCAACCGCGAGAAGAAGCGAAACGTGCCGTGCCTTCATTTGAACAACACCTCCGGGAGAGTCCGGCTGTTCTGCCGTGTCTGTCCGGTTTCCTCCGGCGAAGGGACTGCCTTCGTCTTTTCGGAGGAACACCGCCGTCGTGAAAAGCGCATTTCGGGAATTTTCCACCTCCGATCGGCTGCTTGAGAAGATAAGGCCGCCCCGGGCCGGGGAGACCTTTGCGGAAACACGCCTCCGCCGGGGCGTCAGAAGAAGCGTTTTTCCCGTTCCCGGATCTCCGGTGCGCCGATGAAGCGGAAGAACTCGTCGAAATCCATCATGCTCTCCCGGCAGCCCGCGGTGGTGCCGTGGGTCGCGAGTTCAGTCATGCAGCGCATCGCCGCCCCGGCGACGGCATAGGTGAGGGAGCAGGGATGGACCACCACGGCGTAGCCCAGGTCCTGGAGTTCCTGCGGCGTTTTCAGGGGAGTCTTTCCTCCCTCGATCATGTTCGCCAGGGTCGGCTTGAGGATTTCCCGATTCACGGTTCGCATCTGCTCCTCCGAGGTCACCGCCTCGACGAAAATCATGTCCGCTCCCGCTTCGGCGTAGGCTTTTCCTCTCCGGATGGCGTCGTCGAAGCCGTGCACTGCCAGTGCGTCCGTGCGGGCCATGATGACGAGATCCGGGTCCTGTCGCGCCGCGACGGCCGCCTTGATTTTCGCCACCATCTCCTCCAGGGGAATGACCGCTTTGCCGGCCATGTGGCCGCAACGTTTCGGAAAAACCTGATCCTCGATGAAGAGCCCTGCTACGCCGGCTGCCTCGTATTCGCGCACGGTACGCATCACGTTGTTCACGTCTCCGTACCCCGTGTCCGCGTCGGCGAAAACGGGAATGTCCACGGCGTTCACAAGATTCCGGTACTGATGTACCATCTCCGTCATGGTGAGGAGCCCGATGTCGGGCTTTCCGAGGAGGGAGGCGGAGAAACTGTAGCCCCCCGCGGTAAGGGCCTTGAAGCCGCATTTTTCGATCACCCGGGCGGTGAGACCGTCATGGGCGCCTGGAAGCACCAGAATTTCCGGTCCCTCCACCAGAGTGCGGAACAGGGTTGTCTTTCGCACGCGCAAGTCGCCTTCTTTCCAGGGCACAGGATTTTCGATACGTTATAATAGCACGCCATTGTGTTTTTTCGTTCGATTCTTCCTGCGGGGCGGTTTTTACGGAGAAGCGTTTCCGGTTTTTGGGAAGGCCCGAAAAAAACGAATGAGAGGAGAAAACCATGCATTTCCGCAAACTGGTGGGAGACAAGTGCTACCTGTCGCCTCTTTCTGTGGAGGACGCGGAACAGTGTACGGCCTGGCTCAACGATCTCGAGGTGGTGCGGAACCTTTCCAGGGTTTCCGCGGTCATCGGCCTTGAGGCGGAACGGGAGGCCCTGGAGAAGATCGGCAGGGAGCACAACTACGCCATCGTCGATCTCGCCACGGAGGCCATGATCGGCGTCTGCGGCTTCTTTGACACGGACCATCTGAACGGCACGGCGGAATTGGGTATTTTCATCGGGGACAAGGCGTACTGGTCCAGAGGGTACGGCCGCGAGGCGATGACCCTTTTGCTCCGGTACGGATTCGACTACCTCAACTTCGAAAACGTGCTGCTCCGGGTGTATTCTTTCAACGCCCGGGCCATCGAATCCTACAAAAGAGTGGGCTTCCGCGAGATGGGCCGCCGCCGGCGGGCCCTGAAACGGGAACGGCAGTTTTTCGACGTGATCTACATGGACATCACTCCGGAGGATCTCTCCGGCGACGCATAGAGGCGGAAACCGAAACGTTCCTGCCGAAAAGAGCGCCGCAGGAGTTTCTTTCCGTACAGACGAAGGGCGGGCAACGATCATGCAGGAATTTCTGGGATGGATACTGGCATTGGGCGCTACGGTGATCTGGGCCTTTACGCCCGTGCTCTACCGGCGGAGCGGGGAACATTTTTCCGTGTGGGGCACGGGCGCGGTGCGTTGCATCGGCTATCTGGCCACGGCGGGATTTTATCTCGCCATGACGGAGGGGGCGCGGGCGCTTCTGGCTCCTCCCTCGGGAGAGCAGCTTTTTGCCATCATCGCCGGGGGGGTGGTCTGGCTCGTCGTGGGAGACGCCTTCTTCTTCGCCGCCCTGAACCGCCTCGGAGTGGCGGTGACCTCTGCGGTGACCTCCGCCTATCCGCTGCTCGCCGTCCCGGTGTCGTGCCTCTTTCTCGGCGAATCCTTCCATCTTTCCCTTCTCTTCGCGGCGGCGCTCATCGGCGGCGGGCTCTACCTGGTGGCGCCCCGGGAGGACGGAACGGAGGCGCTGCGCAATCGAACGGGAATGTTCTTCGCCTTCGCGGCCATGGTCTGCTGGCTTGCGGGGCTCGTCTCCTGCAAAGTGTCGGCAAACGTTCTTCCCGTGGCAGAGATCGAATGGTGGCGGGCCCTGGGAGTGGCCGGCGTTTCCTGGCTCGTGTTCCTCCTTCGGGAGGGACGTTTCGGCGCAGGCTGCGCCGCGCCCTCCGGATTGCGGGGAGCCCCCGCCTCTGTCGTGCTCTGGACTGTGGCCGCCGGAGCACTGAGCCTCACCGTAGGCAACCTGCTCTTCACGGGAAGCCTCACGGCCATCTCCGCCGTGGTCGCCACGAACATCGTTTCCATACGACCTTTCCTCTCCGCTCTCTTCGGAGCGCTGCTGCTCCGTGAGCGCCTGACTCCACGCCTTCTCGGCGGTATCGGCCTCGTCGTTTCCGGCGTCGCCGCCATGTCCTTCTGACGCAAAAGGATGGAAGGCACGCCCCATGGCGTGCGGCGGAAGCGCCCCCGCATTGTCAACGGGCGAGAGGAAGACCCCCGAAGAGCGTGAAAAGGACGGATTTTTGAGTGGGCGTATCCCTGGTCCGTCATCTGTCACAAAATTCGCGGACCCTACCGGCCAAACCAGTACAAGGACATCATGCTCCCCATGACCGTCCTGCGCCGTCTTGACTGCGTCCTGGAGCCCACCAAGGAAAAGGTGCTCGAACAGCGGGCGAAACTCTCGGGTGGCAAGGTCAAAAACGTCGATCCCCTTCTCTATCGCGTCACGGGTGTGCCTTTTTACAACATCAGCCACTGCACCTTTGAAAAGCTCAAAGGTGATCCGAACAGCATCGCCGCCAACCTGACCAATTACATCAAGGGTTTTTCCTCGCGGGCTCGAGAGATCATCGAGTACTTCGGGTTCGAGGAACATATTGCCAGACTCGACAGGGCAGACCGGCTTTATCTGGTCGTGGCCAAGTTCTGCGATATCGACCTGAATCCGCATGTCGTCTCGAACATTGAGATGGGGTACATCTTCGAGGAGTTGATCCGGCGGTTTAATGAGGCATCGAACGAAGAGGCGGGCGATCACTTCACCCCCCGCGAGGTCATTCGCCTGATGGTAAACCTTCTCTTCATGCCGGATGGCGACATTCTCACGACCAAAGGCATCGTGAAGACCCTCTACGATCCGGCCTGCGGGACGGGCGGCATGTTGTCCGTAGCCGAGGACTACGTGCGCGAACTCAACCCCGACGCTTGCTTGGAAGTCTTCGGTCAGGACTACAACGCTCAGGCCTATGCCATCTGCGGGTCGGACATGATGATCAAGGGCTGGGACATCGAGCACATCGCCTTTGGCGACAGCTTTACCGACGACCGTTTCCCGATCCACAAGTTCGATTACATGCTGGCCAATCCTCCCTTTGGTGTGAAGTGGAAGCCGGAAGCCGATTTTATCACGCGCGAACATGAAGAGCAGGGCTTCGGAGGACGTTTCGGCGCAGGATTGCCCCGCATCAATGACGGCTCCCTTCTCTTTCTCATGCACATGATCAAGAAGATGAAGGAGCCGAAGGAAGGAGGCACCCGCCTTGGAATCGTCTTCAACGGGTCGCCGCTGTTCACCGGTGCGGCAGGGTCTGGAGAGAGCGAGATCCGCCGCTGGATCATCGAGAACGATTGGCTGGAGGCCATTGTCGCTCTGCCAGACCAGCTCTTCTACAACACCGGCATTTATACCTATCTCTGGATCGTCACCAACCGGAAAGAGCCGGGCCGCCGGGGTAAGATCCAAATGGTGGATGCAACGAGTTTTTTCAAAAAGATGCGCAAATCCCTGGGCAACAAGCGAAACGAAATCTGCGACGATCAGCGCGACGAGATCACCCGGCTCTACGGAAATTTCAAAGAGGTCGAGCATGTCCGCATCTTCGACAATGCCGACTTCGGTTACCGGCGCATCACGGTGGAACGTCCGCTGCGGCTCAACTTCGCGGTGGACGAAATGCGAATCGCCCGCCTCAAGGAAACCACGGCCTTTGCCAACCTTGCTTCCAGCAAAAAGCGTAAGGATACGAAGGTTGCTCAGGTCGAGATCGAAGAAGGCCGCAAGCTACAGGAATGCATCCTGTCTGCCCTGCGGCCGCTTGCCGGTCAAGGTATCGTCAAGAACAGGGAACGCTTCTCGGAGGAGGTGGCGACGGCATTCAGGGTGGCGAGTCTCAAAATTCCCGCCGTGCTCTTCAAGGCCATCCTCATGGCCCTGGCGGAACGGGACGAAACAGCGGATGTCTGCACCGACGCCAGGGGAAACCCCGAATCCGATCCCGACCT
>NZ_JARKPW010000210.1:0-3934 GCF_029975095.1 Aminiphilus sp. | reverse complement strand
CTCTCTCTGCTGCCTTCGAACTTGTCAAGGTGCTGTTACCTCGCGGCCCTTCCGGAGCGCGCAGGGGAGATACTACCAGCCTCGTTACTTCACGTCAACCCCCTCTTCTTCCTTTTTTATACCTGACTTTTACTGATCTTTAAAATACTCACGACACTTCTTCTTCTCTGTTTTCTGGGAAATCAATCTCTACGTTTTCAGGCACTGTTGCGCTCCTTTTGATGGAGCCCTTGAGGCCTACGCTGCAAGGCACAAAAGTTATTCCCAAAAGAGATCTTTGAGACGGAGCAAAAAGCATTTCTTGCAGAATCAGAAAAGCCCGGAAGGACTCCCTCCGAAAAAACATCCTCGAAAAACGCTCCTCGGTCCTTCGAAAAAGATGCTCATCGAAAAGCGAGACTTCGCGAGGTCTGGATCACGATCCGTTCATAGCCATGCTTCTGCACTGCGGGGTAACGCACAAGAAGAGTGAGTACGGTTTCCCCATCCCGAGAAAAGAGAACTTTCTCGTAGAGAATCTCTCCTCCGTCAATACCGGAAAGAACGAACCAAAACTCTCTTGCCGCCTTATAGGTAATTTCCACTCCCTCTCTCCGGAGTTCCGCCGCCCGTTCCTGAAGCAGGGCTGAAGGAGTCGTCTCCAGGGCGTTGTAGAAAGCAAAAACCGCGAGAGATCCCTTTCCGTCGGGAGCGAGGAATTGTCGTCCGTCGTTGTTCGTCGGCACTTCCTGGGGAAGAAATGCCGCGGGCACGAGCACTTCGTACCCGAAACGGGTGTTTGCGTAGAGAAAAAAGTCCGATGCCTCCACTACCGGGGCAAGGACAGAGAAGGGAGAGAGAGGACAAAGGGCACAAAGAAAAACGACGCATGCGCAAAGACAATGCCGCATGGCTTCACCCCCAAGCGTTCCGGAAAAACCGCTATTTCGCCTCGCAAAGAATTTTCTCGAACACGTTGAAAGTTCTTTCGTCGTAGAGGAAGAGGGCGATTTCCTCCAGATCCGTCTCTTCCTCTCCGAGGTAGAAAAAAATCTGAGAGAACATGATCCTCGCGCACTCCTCCGGGGAAAAGCCTCCCACACCTGTCCCGAAGGCGGGAAGAGCAACCCGGCGCATATTTCGGTCATCGCAGAGGGCAAGAACATTCTTGGTCGCCTCGCGGATGATTTCTCCCGAAGTGACCAGGTCCTGTCCCATGACAGCGGCATGGATCACGAACTTGGCCTTGAGCCTGCCACCTCCCGTACAGACGACATTTCCACGGGGAATGGGACCGAGACGCATCGCCTCGATTTCTATCTCATCGCCTCCCTTGCGCTTGAGAGCCCCAGCGACGCCGCTTCCCATCCAAAGCCGGTCATTGGCGGCATTCGCGACGGCGTCACCGTCGTATTCCGCAATATTCCCCAGACAGAGGCGAATGGTCGTCGTACCAACCCGACATTCCCGCGTCACTGTACATCCCTCCTTCCTCCTCGTTCCCCACGCACGCACCCGAGCACGACATCCAAACCCACGAAAAAGGGGATCGCCCCAGGCGATCCCCTTTACTCTAGCGCATCGGTTGCACGACAACAAGCCCTTTCCCGGAGAGACGTCCGTCGCGAGAAAGCGCCTCGACCGCGATCAATATGCCTTGGCGAAAATGGCGAGCCTGGCATCCTTCTTTCCTGTGTAGAAACACGTCCCTCGAGTTTCGTCTGCCAGGGGGAAACAACGCACCGTCGCACCAGTGGCATCCTTGATGGTTTTTTCGTCCTCCCGGCTCCCCGCGAAATAGGCCTTGAGAAAACCTCCACGGTTCTCCAGCACGTCCTTGAACTCGTCCATGGACGAAACGGAAACGGTGTTGGCAGCACGGAATTCCGTCGCCCGCCGCAGCAGTTCCTTCTGGATCTCCTCAAGGAGCACCGGAATCTTCTCCACAACGGCATCCCGGGCGATGTCGCCGCGCTCGCCCGTGTCGCGGCGGACATACCGCACCACCCCTTCGGCACGTTCGCGCTCACCCAGTTCGAGCCGAAGGGGAACGCCTCTCTGGAGATGGAAGAAGAAGCGGTCGCCCGGCCTCATGTGGAATTGCATGTCTACCTGGGCGCGCTGAATTCCGAGAATTCTGCAGAGGTTTGCCGCCATCTCCTTCGCGTCGGGGAGGAGTTTTTCCTGTAGCATCGCCTCGTCGGGAGAGATGGGAAGGATCACCGTCTGAACGGGCGCCACTCGAGGAGGCAGAATGAGCCCGTCGTTATCCGAGTGAGTCATGATGATGGCGCCGATAAGGCGCGTGGAGACACCCCAACTGGTCGTCCAGGCATGCTCGAGCGTTCCCGCCATGCTCTGAAACTTGATGTCGAAGGCCTTGGCGAAGTTCTGCCCCAGGAAGTGGCTTGTCCCGGCCTGAAGGGCCTTCCTGTCGCTCATCATGGTTTCGCATGTATAGGTGTTGTCCGCCCCGGGGAAGCGTTCGCCCTCGGATTTTTCTCCGGGGATGACCGGAAGGGCCAATTCGTCCACCATGGTCTCCCGGTAGACTTCGAGCATTTTCAGAGTTTCTTCCATGGCCTCCTCGCTGGTGGCGTGGGCGGTGTGCCCCTCCTGCCAGAGGAATTCGGAGGTACGGAGAAAGAGACGAGGACGTTTCTCCCAGCGCATGACGTTGCACCACTGGTTGATCAGAATGGGAAGATCCCTCCAGGACTGAACCCACTTGCTGTACATGTGGCCGATGACGGTCTCGGAGGTGGGACGAACCACAAGGGGCTCCTCCAGTTCTTCGCCCCCCGCGTGGGTAACCACGGCACATTCCGGGGCGAATCCCTCCACATGTTTGGCTTCCTTCTCAAGAAAAGAATTGGGAATGAGGAGGGGGAAATAGGCGTTCACATGCCCCGTCTCCTTGAACCGGCGGTCGAACTGCTGCTGAATGTTCTCCCAAAGGGCATACCCATTCGGGCGTACCACCATGCATCCCCTCACGGGAGCGTAATCAGCAAGTTCCGCCGTCTTGATGACGTCGAGATACCATTGCGAGTAGTCCGTTTCTCTGGGTGTGATGTTGCGGGCCATATTCGTTTCCTCCTGTCTGCCGTCTTCTTCTTACACCGCGCCTCGGTCACGATGTCCGGATTGTATCCTGTGCAAGATCTTCCGTCCACACGTCCCGCCTCGCGACAAAAAATCAGGGAATCAGCTTATGTCCCTGATAGGGACCTCCCAGCTCGAAACCGAAGGTCCAGCGACCGCGGTCGTCGTAAAGGATCATGATCGATCCACCCAGAAACTGGCCCGGCATGGAAAGTGCCACACCGATCTCCCAGGGGGATTCCTGCTCGGTCCAGCTGTCGTTGAAGATAGCACCCTTGGCGGCGAAAAAGTCCCCGTAGAGCGAGCCGAATCCGCTCTTCAAGAGGAGGCGGCGCACCGCCACACGAAACCACGCCGCGTAATCCCCATACAGCGGCGCACCTCCCAGGGAGCGCAGATCCCCGGGTGAACCGAGGTAGGCAGCGTGGACGGGATTTCCAGCGTTGCCTCCCGTCACACCTCCAGTCACAAGGAGACGCATGTCCTCCCGAAGAGGTTTCACCCACGTGAAATCAAGACTCCAGAGAAGCTCACTGCAATCCGCCCACCAGATGGAAGCGATAATCGAACTTCCTCGGGTAGGATCGGTGAGATCGTCGAGATCACCATACCGAAACGTCATCTGGGGACCCCAGTTGTGCTCATCCGCCACACCGGATTGCACGTATTCGCCGAAAATTCCCCATTCCATCTCAAGAGGACCCCACCATCGCGTTCTGGAAATTCCCAGCGTGTATCGGTCCCACTCGAAGGAACCGGCATTGCGCGTCTCAGTCTCCCAATGACGTACGGAAAAAGCGATCTCCTGCCGCCGGTAACCCGAAACGGGCGAAAAGTAACGTGCCTCAAG